>NZ_JBICII010000134.1:0-43711 GCF_043101865.1 Pseudomonas sp. zjy_15 | reverse complement strand
GCGAAGAGGCCGGCACAGGCAATCACATCACGTTGCCTTTTTGAAAAAAATTCAATGGGGCTATTGACTTAGCTTCGCCACCTGCGTAAATTTCGCGGCCTCAGCGAAGCAAACGCAACAAGCAACATCGCGAGGGTGATTAGCTCAGCCGGGAGAGCATCTGCCTTACAAGCAGAGGGTCGGCGGTTCGATCCCGTCATCACCCACCACTTCCTGAGATGTTCCTGGAGCATCGGATTCGCAAGAAGCCGATAGCCAGAGAGGAACGCACTGCGCAGCGGTAGTTCAGTCGGTTAGAATACCGGCCTGTCACGCCGGGGGTCGCGGGTTCGAGTCCCGTCCGCTGCGCCATTTTTCAGTAACAGATGGGTGCCTGGCACCGGTCTGAAGCCACAAGGCGAACGCCTTGGGCTGATCCCAGTTTCAATCGGGCGCAAGCCTGAACGATACGCAGCGGTAGTTCAGTCGGTTAGAATACCGGCCTGTCACGCCGGGGGTCGCGGGTTCGAGTCCCGTCCGCTGCGCCATCTTCGTTTCAAGGTCCCTAGAACGCCTTGAAGCAAACACAAAAGAAGCGATCACGTTATCGCTTTTTTTGTGCCTGCCCTGAGGCCATTGCGTCGGAAGGGTAGACCCAGGTTTCAATCGGGCGCAAGCCTGAATGATACGCAGCGGTAGTTCAGTCGGTTAGAATACCGGCCTGTCACGCCGGGGGTCGCGGGTTCGAGTCCCGTCCGCTGCGCCATCTTCGTTTCAAGGCCCCATGAACGCCTCGAAGCAACGTTAAAGCGACCTTCGGGTCGCTTTTTTCGTTGGTGCACCTGGCAAATGCCGGCCTTTGCCAGGCTTTACACCAACCTGACAGATTCTTCACCGACCAGCGGTTCCTGTGCCTGCCTGCTGTGTTGCACAATAGGCACTTTCCATATACCCGGAATTCGCAATGACCAGATCTTCCGTCTTTGGTGCGCTCGGGCTGGCCCTGGTGCTGGCGGGCGTGACCGGTTGTTCCTCGAAAAAAGCGGCCGTCTATGAGCACGAGAATTTCGATGACTCGGGCACCTTCTCACGCAGCTTCCCGGTGAGCGATGCCGGCTCTTGCGAAGCCGCCCGGCGTGCCTTGCTTAGTCAGGGATACATCATCACCAGCAGCGGCGCCAACCAGGTGGTGGGTAACAAGAGCTTTCAGCAAAACAGCGAGAACCACCTGCAGATCAGCTTCAATGTCACCTGTGCACCGGACGTGAGCGACGACCAGCACTCGACCATGTTCGCCAACGCCCTGCAGGACCGCTATGCGCTGAAAAAGTCCAACACCTCGGCCAGCCTGGGCGTGGGGGTGCTGGGTTCGGTGTCGATGCCGATCGGCTCCAGTGACGATTCGATGGTCAAAGTAGCCAGTGAGACGGTGACTGCGGCGCAGTTCTATGACCGTTATTTCGCCTTGGTGGAGAGCTACCTGCCCAAGCCGAAGAAGGTCGAAAAGGCCAAGGTCGAGGCGCCCAAGGTGGAAAAGCCGGCGGTGGACCTGGGGCTGCCGGAGCAGGCTGCGGCGAACCCGGTGGCGCCGGCTCCGGCAGCAGCACCGTTGATTGAAGCGGCACCTGCACCCGCGGGCGTAGCCCCGGCCAGCGAGGCGGCAGCGGCGCCGGTGGTGGATGACAGCCAGGGTTCGCAGCCGGTGGCCCCGCCGGTGGAAGCTGCACCCATTCAGGTACAGCAGGATGCCCAGCCGGCCGAACCTGCTGCCCCCTCCCTTTGATTGCGAGCGTGAAGCGCTACCCCCTGTGGGAGCAAGAGGCCGTAGCCCTGACGAAGGTGGCCAGGCAGTCCCCTCGTACTGCAGTGCAAGTCTTATGACGTGCCCGAGGCGTGGGCGTCACCGTTCTGTCTCATCAGTTGCCCAGGTTTCTCCTTGACCATGCAACCCAGTACAACGGTCAGCACGGTGGCTAAGCAAAGCATGAACGCCATGCCCATCAAACCGGCGCTGAACGAGCCGGTAACGTCTTTTAGCCAGCCGACAGCGTAAGGACCCACCAATCCGCCCAAGCTTCCTGTTGCGTTGATGAATGCAATGCCACCAGCGGCTGCTTGCTTGCTTAGAAAGGTAGAGGGAATACTGTAGAAGCAGGTACGTACGGAACCCAGGCCGATGAGGGCAACTGTCAGCCCGAATAAAGCGGGCAGGAGGTCACTGTAGACCACCGAGAATATGAAACCGGCAGCCCCGGTGCCGCAGGTGAGTGCCAAGTGAAGGATATAGCGTCTTTTATGAGCAAGTACCTTGGCCCACAGCAGCATGGCAACACTGGCAATCATGTAGGGCGCGGCGGAGATCCATCCGATCTGCATGGTCGTCAGGTTATGACTCTTCAGAATTTGTGGGAGCCATACACCGATGCCCAAAATGCCGATGATGTAGCTGAACAGAATGCCTGCGAGCAACCAGACACGTGGGTCTTTGAGTGATTGGCGGAAGCTGTGCGCGCTTTTGGATTCGTGCTCAGCGTCCAAAACAGCTTGCAGAGCTGCTTTCTCTTCCATCGTAAGCCAGTTGGCATCTGCCGGTTTGTCGGCCAGCAGGCGTAAACACAAAAGGCCCAGGAAGCATGCTGGAAGCCCTTGGAGAACGAGCAACCATTGCCAGCCAGCGAAGCCCCAGATGCCATCCATTTGCAACATGGCGGCAGACAAGGGGCCGCCAAGAACGGACGACATAGGGATTGCGAACAGAAACCACGCCATAACCTTCGTACGGTAGTGAGCGGGAAACCACAAGGAAAGGAAGAAGATGACGCCAGGGAAAAATCCTGCCTCAGCAATCCCCGCGAGCAAGCGGATCACCGCATAGCTGGTGGGGCCTTGTGCCAGGGAGGTTGCGGCGGCAAACAGTCCCCACGTGATCATTATTCTGGCAATCCACCGTCGAGCCCCATATTTGTAGAGTGCCAAGTTGCTCGGGACTTCAAATATGCAGTAACCCAAATAGAAAATACCCGCTGCGAAACCAAACTGCGACGCGGTTAGCCCTAGGTCATCATTCATCGTTAGGGAGGCGAACCCGACGTTGGTGCGATCCAGATAGTTGAAAAAATAAGCAAGGGCCAAAAGCGGAACAAGCCGTAGTGCGGCTTTTTTACACGCGCGTATTTCCGCAGGATCTCTTTCCTGCGCAGTTGAAACAGTCAAGGTAGTCATCTGGCGACCATTATTTTTTTAGAGAAAGAGCTCGGCAGCATAGAGCAGCTAAAACTCAGACCGCCAAGACCTTTAGACCATGACTTGCCATACCATCACGGCATACGTTTGCCATGCCCTACAGGCATTGCACTCTATAAAGACAAAGCATTAGTGTTTTTTCGGATAATGAATAATATCGCTGGTCACGTTCCGGCCCTGGTGGGTATCCACTCTACCGACCAGAACAGAATTCTCATGTTTGGTCGTGGCGTCTGGCTTATGCTCAGGCCTTTCACACACCGCTTGGCTACCGTGCGGGTATGCCAGGCGTTTTTTTTGCCCGAGTTTCGTGGACGGTGCGGGGCATAACGGCTGTAGGCCTGCTTATCGCCGTCTGGAAGGAGCCATCGCGAGGATCGAACCTGAATGCTTACTCATCCTCAGGCAGACTAAGTGATGCACGGATGGCGTCTGCGAGGGTCAGGAGGATCGGCGCGTACCGTTCGATCACATTTTCCGGCGCTTCGGCGGTTGAGAGGCTGATGTTCAGAGCGTGTGTCTTGTAAACCGGGTGATCAAGCGGAGTCGCGATAGCAATGACCTCAGGCTGCCAAGAGGCTGCGCAATAGCCATTGGCTTTCACATCAGCAATCGCCGCTTCAATATCTCGCACCAATTGCCCCGCCTTGGCTTCGCATCGTCTCGAACTGAACAGCTCGATCAGCGGTCTTCGTTGCGCAGCGTCCAGAATCGAAAGGTAGGCCCTGCCCAGGGATGTCATATCCATGGGCAGCCGTTGGCCGGTCAGTACGTTTCGCGGGGATTTGCGTTTACTGAAGCGTATGGATTCCAGGTAGATCATCTCGTCACCGTCCGCTGCGGCAAGGCCAACATTCACTTGGTGTTCCCGAGCCACCTGCGCCATCAGAGGCGTAGCGACTTGAAGCAGGAAACTGCCGTGATACATGGAGTGAGCCATGGCCAATACCGAGGGCGCTAGCCTGTAGCCACCTGAAATGGTGTCGTAGTCGAGAAAGCCAGAACGAACGAGGGTTTGTGAAAGCCTGCTTACAGTTGATTTGGACAAACCTGTGGTTTCGCTCAGGTCACCGTTGGTGAGGTGCTCGCTGCCTGGCCTGAATGCACGAAGGATATCCAATCCGCGTTCTAGCGAGCGATTCAATGGTGCCTTGCCCTGCCCGGGAATGTAGGGGGAGGTTTTACCTCCCTCGCCTTGTTCCAACAGGTGGAACGGTCGCGTTGTCATGAAAACCCCTCTCCCTCAGATTGCAAACAAGCTTGGCTCATCGCCGGGCGGTCAATCAACCCGAATAATAAGAGAGGTACCGCATGACGACTTCCCCGGAACTGTCGACGCCGATCGACCTTGCCGTTACCGACGGTATTGCAACGCTGACGCTCAACCGCCCAGAGGCGCGTAACGCCATCAGCGACGATATGCGGACTTTGCTCATCGATCACCTCGAGCATGTCGCAGCGGACAGCAGCATCAAGGCGCTGATCGTGACTGGCACTGGCAAAGGGTTCTGCGCGGGGGGCGACATCAAGGGCATGCAAGCCCGGATGAGTGCACCGGCCGGTTCGGTCGCCTTCAACGGTTGGAAGCGTCAGCAACGCGTCCATCACGCGGTATCGCTGCTTCATAACCTGCCTAAACCCACCATTGCTGCGGTCAATGGCGCGGCGACCGGTTTGGGCTGCGATATGGCCCTGAGCTGCGACTTCATCATCGCGTCCGAGCAAGCCTCGTTTGCCATGAGCTACATCGCCCGAGGACTGATCCCTGATGGCGGTGGTTTGTACTTCCTTCCCCGCCGTGTTGGGCTGAGCAAGGCCAAAGAGTTGATTTTCAGCGGCCGTAACGTTAGGCCATCCGAAGCACAGCAAATCGGCATGATCGACCGTGTGGCCGCGCATGAGAACCTTCTCCAGGAGGCTCAAGACTGGGCTCTGCAAATTTCTGCTGGTTCGGCAACCGCTTTGGCGCTGAGCAAGTCGATTCTCAACAACACCTTCGAGCTGACCCAGAGCCAGATTTTCTCCATGGGCAGTCAAGCCCAAGGTATCTGTTACACCTCCAGCGAGCATCAAGAGTCGGTCGCTGCCTTCCTTGCTCGCAAGGCAGAGCGGAGCTGAATCATGGACCAGATTGCACGCCTTCTCAGCCCCGGCAGCGTCGCCGTCATCGGCGCATCGGGTGATGCCCGGAAGACCTCTGGCCGTCCCATCGCATTTCTTCGCAAACACGGCTTCAAGGGCCGACTGTACCCGGTGAACCCGCGGTATGAAGACATTGACGGATTGCGCTGTTACCCCTCCGTGGAGGCTTTGCCTGAGGTGCCGGACGTCGCAATCATTCTGCTTGGGCCGGAGCGGGCCAACCAGGCTGTCGCCGAGCTGGCTGCTCGCGGCTGCCCAGCAGCAATCGTACTGGCGGGAGGTTATGGTGAGACCGGCACGACCGGAGCGCTACGCCAAGAGGAGCTCAAGGCAGCACGAGGCTCGATGAGAGTTCTTGGCCCTAATACCATCGGGCTGGTTAACCTCACGGAGCGCGTGACCCTGTCTGCGAGTGGTGCTTTGGACATGGACGAACTGCTCGCCGGCCACATCGCTGTGGTTTCCCAGAGCGGCGGTATCCTGGGGGCACTTCTCTCTCGCGGTGTCGCTGCTGGAATCGGGTTCTCGAAGCTTGTTTCGACCAGCAACGAAGTGGATCTGGACGTCGCAGATTTCGTTGATTACCTCGCTGATGATCCAGCCACATCGGTCATCGCGCTCTACATAGAAGGGCTGCGCGACAGCGAGAAATTCAGCCGAGCCGCTGGCAAAGCCCGCAATGCTGGCAAGCCAGTGGTGGTCTACAAGGTTGGGCGTTCCGAGGCAGGTGCCCACGCCGCCAATTCGCACACTGGCGCGTTGGCCGGCTCCGATGACTTGTACTCCGCTTACTTCCGACAGCTAGGTGTGATTCGCGTGGAGACCTTCGCCGATCTGCTCGATATCCCCTTTGCTTTGGCTAGCGGCAGACCGATGAATGGCCACCGTGTGGCAATCCTGACCTCGACCGGTGGCGCCGGGACGCTGATTGCCGATAACCTCGGCATGAGTGGTTTCGAGACGCCTGCACCTGGGCCGGAAACTGCTGAAAAGCTGCGCAACCTGGATATCGGTGACCAGGCAGTGCTCGATCGCAACCCTATCGATCTGACGCTTGCTGGCTTGCAGCCCGAGTTGATGCGCAGCGCCATCGGCATCCTGCTGGACAGTGATGACTATGATGCTGTGGTCAGCGTGGTTGGCTCATCGGGAGTCGCGCAACCCCATTTGATGGCGGACGCTATCCGCGACAGCCTGGCCAGCTCGGAGAAACCAGTCCTGGCTTACATCAGTCCGCACGCCCCCGCTGCGGCTCAGCGAATCAACGGTTCGGGGGGAGTGGCGTTCACCGCCCCTGAGAGCTGTGCCAGCGCGCTCCGGGCTTTGCTGATGCGCACCAAGTCAAGCCCGCCAGGCGAGCCTGGGGTCGCTCCATCTGCTGCTGAAGGTTCGACCCAAGCGCTGCCAAGTGGCCCGCTTGATGAAGCACGGAGCAAGCGCTTGTACGCGAGCTTTGGCATTCCTGTTACTCGAGAGCGGGTGGTGAAGAATGCCCTCGAGGCAGCGCAGGCTGCGCGTGAGCTCGGCGGGCATGTAGCCCTGAAAGTACTGTCTGAGCGGATCCCGCATAAGAGTGAAGTAGGCGGAGTGGCCCTGCATCAGTCTTCGGACACCGTCGGTGATTGTCTGGAACGGATGCGTGACAAGGTTGGCGGTCATGTTGGCTTTACCCCGGAGTCGTTCCTTGTCCAGGAGATGGTCACTGGTGGGCAGGAGTTGATTCTCGGTTTCCATCGAGACCCTCAGCTCGGTCCGGCACTGCTGCTCGGAATGGGAGGCGTCACTGCAGAGCTTTTTCAGGATACGACTCTGCGTCTGCTTCCTGTAAGTGAAGATCAAGCCCGCGAGATGCTCAGTGAGCTGAAAACCTACCCACTTTTGGATGGCTTCCGAGGAATGCCGAAGGCAGATGTCGACGCTGCCGCCAGGTGCATCGCAGCGTTTTCGAAAATGGCCATGGCGCTCGGCGAGCGATTGGTTGAGGCGGAAATCAATCCGCTGCTTGTTCGCCCCGCAGGTCATGGAGTGGTCGCGCTCGATGGTTTGACGATCGTTGCATGAATACTGGCTGTTCCACTCTGTGGAACAGTCTCTTTGACCCTGTATTTCGCACTTGCATAATCAAAGAACGCTTCATTTCTGACTCATAAAAATAAGTAGGTCGCTATGAACACTCTCTATACCGCCTCTTCAAGGCCCAGCGCTCTGTCGACCACTTCGGTAGCGACGCTCGAGAATCTTGAGCTGAACGCCGCCTTGGTGCCGGGAGTATTGCCATGACCGCCGTGTTGAAAAGTGCCACCTCACCCGAGCCCATCGGCGCAAGAGCCGCCTCGCCGACGGTCATTTCATTTGAAGGGGTTTCAAAGTCTTTCACCGTGAAGGGCGTTGCCAAGCAAGCCTCACACAGTATCAATGTCGATATTCAACAAGGTCAGGTAGTAACCATCATCGGCCCCTCGGGCTGTGGCAAGTCCACACTGCTGAACATGGTCGCCGGGCTGTTTGCACCCACCACGGGTGAAGTGCTGTATCGGGGGCAGGCCGTTCAAGGCATCAACGGTCGCACTGGCTACATGACCCAAAGCGATCATTTGCTGCCATGGCGTGACGTGACCGGCAACATCGCCATTCCTCTGGAAATCCAGGGTGTCCCTAAAGCCAGGCGCCAGGCGCGAATCCGCGAACTGCTCTCCCTTGTAGGGCTCGAAGGGCATGAGAAGGCCTATCCCAGTCAGCTTTCCGGAGGCATGCGCAAACGCGCGGCCCTGGCTCGCCTGCTGGCTTACGATCCAGAAACCTTGCTGATGGACGAGCCGTTCGCGGCCCTCGACGCACAGTTGCGCATGCGCATGCAAACCGAACTGTTCAAGCTCAGCCGTCAGCTCAACAAAACCGTGTTGTTCGTGACGCACGACCTGGATGAGGCCGTTGCCTTGGGCGACCGTTGCCTGATCTTCTCTGGACGTCCAGGCACTATCGTTCGCGATGTGAATATCCCGCTAGGGGATGACCGCAACATTCTCCAGCTACGCAAGGACCCGCGTTATCACGAGTTGTGCGGCGACCTTTGGGAGTTCATCACTCCCTCCCATGACGCCTAAGGTCCTTCTTCCGGAGAGTTACGAACATGAAAATCTTCCTCGGCCGTGTCGCCATCTTTGCAGTGCTCTTTCTGTCGTGGCAATTCGCTTCAGGCCCCTTGATCGACCCGTTTTTCGTGAGTTCGCCATTGGAAATCGGGAGCCGCTTCATTGACCTGGTTGCCAGTGGTCGCCTGTTCTCGCATGGTTGGATCACCGTCGTTGAAACCCTTGCAGGCTTCTTCTTTGGTGCTTGTGCGGGTATATCGGTAGGCCTCATCCTCGGTCGCAATGAGCTTTTGGCTAAATTGCTCGACCCGATCCTTGTCTCGATTTACAGCCTGCCGAAAGTTGCGTTGGCACCGCTGTTCATCATGTGGTTCGGTATCGGCATCGAGATGAAAATCATCCTTACCGCCACCATCGTCTTCTTCCTGGTGTTCCTGAACACCTATAGCGGCGTTCGTGCCGTAGAACGCGAGCAGTTGGAAATTCTTCGGTTGATGGGTGCCAAAGAGCATCACCTGATCACCAAAGTCGTTCTGCCTTCGGCCATTCAGTGGGTCTTTACCGGCCTCAAGATGTCGGTGCCCTACGCGCTGATTGGCGCCATCGTGGGGGAGATCATGGCCGCCAACCGAGGTCTGGGTTATCTGCTGCAAGATGCCGCCGGTCAGCTGGATACGGCAGGGGTGTTTGCCGCACTGATTGCAATCATCTCGCTTGCACTGATCCTCCAAGCCGCTGTGCGCAAACTTGAAGCGTCCTTGATGCCTTGGAAAAAAGATCAAGAAGAACGTGAACTGTCCGTTTGATTGACACCAACACAACAACAAGAAGAAGAGGTCCTCGCCATGTCTATAAAAAGTCTGATCTCTGCGCTGGGGTTGAGCGTTGCCATGAGTGCAACCAGCTTTTACGCGCAGGCTGCCGAAACCGTTAAAGTTGCTCTGGGTACAGAGGGGTTCGTTCACATGCCCCTGTTTGTGGCTCTGGACGGCGGCCTGTTCAAAAAGCACGGGCTCGACGTCGAGCTGGTGAAATTCAAAGGCGGTGGCGCAGCGGCCTCTGGCCTTGCCAGCCGTTCGGTGGAGTTCTGCTCTTGTGCGACACAGAACGCAATCAATGCCAAAGTAAAAGGAGCGGATATCACCTTGCTGGGGCGCATGGTCGGCCAGTACGCAAGCAACGTGGTCATTCACAAGGACCTGGCTGATCGCCTCGGCCTGACGGCCGATTCCACCGTTGAACAACGCCTGGCCGCGTTCAAGGGGCTGCGCCTGGCGGTCAGCGGGGCAGGTGGCAGCGCTGATTTTCTGGTGCGTTTCCTGGGCCAGGAAGCCGGCCTGAATGCGGAGAAGGATTTCACACTGCTGTATCTGAACAACGGCGCCGCCATGTTGGCAGCCTTCGGGCAGGACAAGATCGACGGTTTTGCTCTTTCATCGCCAGCGTCAGACAGCGCCGTAATCGACCATAAAGGCTACACGCTGCTCGACATGTCTGCAGGCATGGTACCGGAGCTTGATGGCTATCCGTCGATTGCCCTCAGTGCTCGCCGGCAGTGGGCAAACGAGCATCAGGACACCGTTAAAGCCTTCCTGGCAGCACTTGGCGACGCCACGAAGCTCATCAATGATCAGCCACAGGAAGCGATGAAGACTGTCCGCAGTCGCTTTGAAGGGGTCAACGATCAAGTGTACGCAGCCGCGTGGGAAAACAACCGTAAGTCGTTCCCGCAAACCCCTTACTTGACAGAGGAAGAGGTCGAACGCGCCATCAAGTTCCTGGGTGAAATCCAGCAAGAGAAAATTCCAGGTAAAGCTCACGACTACCTGACCCAGGTGCGCTAAATCCTTTGCGACCTTCTACCTGATCGACGCGGTGGCCCTGGACTGCTGCTGCGCCCGATCCCTTGTTTGGTAAGTAGTAATGATGATCAAGAATATGCCGCTCTGCGCGGCAGGGGTTGGCTTTGCCGTGTATCTGCCGCTTGCGGGCGCGCAGGGGTTCTTTGAGGACAGCAAAGCTTCGATGGAGCTGCGTAACTTCTACATGAGCCGAGATTTTCGTGAAGGCGCGGGTCAATCCAAGCGCCAGGAATGGGCACAAGGTTTCATCCTGCGCTATGAGTCTGGCTACACGCCTGGAGTTGTAGGTTTCGGCTTCGACGCGATAGGCATGCTCGGCATCAAACTGGACTCAGGGCCGGGTCGGTCGGGCACTGGTTTGTTGCCGGTCCAGGATGATGGGGATGTACCTGACAATTATTCCAAGGCCGGCGGTACCCTCAAGGTCAAGGTATCGGACAGCGAGCTTCGGGTCGGGACGTTGATTCCAAAATGGCCGACTTTGGCCTCCAACAATGGACGCCTTCTGCCCCAGACGTTTGACGGTGCCCAGATACAGATCAACGAGTGGAAAGCTCTGGAGCTTACTGGGGCGAAGATCCAGGACACTGTTTATCGCGATCAATCCGGTTCGACAGGGCTGGCACTGAACAGCAAGAACCGTCGGTTCAGCGGTCCTCTTGATGGCGGTGATTTCAACCTGATGGGGGTGAGGTACCACGCTGACGATGCAACGGATCTGTTGGCTCAGTACGCGGTCCTCGAAGACGTCTACACCCAGCGATTCTACGGACTGACCGATCGCAGAAAGGGCGAGTGGGGCTCTTTCACAAGCGATGTGCGCTTCTTCGATAGCGACGATGAGGGACAAGCCCGCGGTGGCCCTATCGACAACCGTGCGCTCAGTGTCATGGGTACCTACAAACTGCGTGGCCACTCCTTTGGTCTTGGCTACCAGAAAATGTCGGGTGACTCGGCATTCCCATATGTGGATGGCACCGACCCCTACCTGGTGAACTTCGTTCAGATTGGCGACTTTGCCGAGAAGGACGAGCGCTCGTGGCAAGCTCGCTACGACTTCGACCTTACGAGCGTGGGGATTCCTGGGTTGTCCTTCATGGCTCGTTACCTGAAAGGCAGTCAGGCTGATGTACGCGGTGTGGACTCGGGTTCGGACCGCGAACGTGAACTCGACGTTGAGTTGCAGTACGTGTTGCAGAGTGGATCGCTGAAGGGCCTGAGCATGCGTCTGCGCAGCGCTACCTACCGCGCTGACTTCGCTCGGGATGCCGATGATGTGCGGGTGATTGTCAGCTATCCACTGTCGCTTCTGTAATCAATGTCCTTCACCAGGAGAGAAACGATGAACTCCCTCGTAGCGTATCAACGCGAAGGTGATGTCGGTTTGATCATCATCAACAACCCGCCAGTCAATGCCCTCTCTCGTGAGGTCCGTGCGCAGGTACTGGCGCGATTCGAGCAGGCGTCGAGTGACGCTGCTATCCAGGCAATAGTCATCTTGTGTGAAGGGCGTACCTTCATCGCCGGTGCCGATATCAAGGAGTTTGACCTGCCGTTGCAGGCGCCCCACCTGCCGGACGTACTGGCGGCAATCGAACGCTCGCCCAAGCCTGTCATCGCTGCGATGCATGGTTCGGTCCTGGGTGGTGGGCTGGAGCTTGCGCTTGCCTGCCATTACCGCATCGCAGCGCCAGGCACTCAGTTTGGGCTACCCGAAGTCAGTCTGGGCTTGATCCCTGGTGCCGGGGGAACGCAACGCCTGCCACGCTTGTGCGGAATGCAGGTGGCCGTCGATATGGTGGTGGGCGGGGAGCAGATCAGTGTTGAACAAGCATTGGCGGTCGGATTGCTGGATCGCCTGGGTCGCTCGTTCGTGTTCGAATCTGTTCTTGAATTCGCCAAAGAGATTGTCGGGCAGCCCATACCGCGCTCTGGTGAGCAGAGCGTGGCTGCATTCGATCCCAATGTTATCCAGCGAAGGTCGCAGGCGATTCTTCGCAAGGTCGCTGGGCAGGAAGCACCACCTCTTGCGCTCCAGGCACTGCAAGCAGCTTGGCAGGTGCCCTTCGATGAGGGCATGGCGCTGGAGCGGGAGCTGTTTATCTCGCGACGTCAAAGCGCTCAGGCGCGTGCCTTGAGGCACGTGTTCTTCGCCGAGCGTGATCTTGCCTCGCGCCGCCGCGCGTTGGCCAAACAAGCCCCGGTACGCACCGTCGGTTCGGTTGCGGTGATCGGGGCGGGCACAATGGGCAGCGGCATCGCGCTGTGTCTGGCCAACGCGGGCATCAAAACACTGCTGATCGACACTCAGCCCCCGGCACTTGATCGTGGGCGGGCGACGATCGAGCGCTACTATGCCAGTGCGCTGGAGAAAGGCCACCTCTCCCCGGAACAGGCGGCTGAGCGTGCCGGCCTTATCCGTTACGAAGGAAGCCTTGAGCAGGTCGTGGATGCGGATCTGATCATCGAGGCAGTTTTTGAAGACCTGTCTGTCAAGCAAGACGTTTTCCGAGAGCTCGATCGTTTTGCCAAGCCTGGGGCGATCCTGGCCACCAACACGTCGTACCTCGATGTCGACGCGATTGCTGGGGTCACTGATCGTCCAGGTGACGTTATCGGGATGCACTTCTTCAGTCCCGCTCACATTATGAAACTGCTCGAGGTTGTGAAAACCGCTCACCTGCAACCGGATGTGCTGGCTACCGTGCTGCAACTGGGTGGCCGGTTGGGCAAGACTGCGGTTGCGGTTGGAAACTGTTACGGCTTTGTCGGGAATCGGTTGTTGGCCGTCCGTGAGCGCGAAGCGACATTCTTGCTCGAGGAAGGCGCATCGCCAGAGGATGTCGACCGAGTGCTGCGTGGCTTCGGCTTCCCTATCGGCCCGTTCGAGCTCCGTGATTTGGCTGGCGTTGACATCGCTTGGCTGAACAGGAAAGGCCGGGGGGCGCACCTCGGGCAGGCTGAGCGTAGTTGCAATCTGATTGAGCAACTGCACGAAGCAGGCCGTCTCGGCCAGAAAACCGGGGCGGGTTATTACCGATACGAAGAGGGTCAGCGCAAGGGGTGTCCTGATCCTTTCGTTGCAAAAATGCTCGTTGAACACCGGCATGCAAGGGGGCTGGAGCCTCGTGTCGTCTCGGACGATGAGATCCTGCAGCGGTGTTTGTTCGTGATGATCAACGAAGCCGCGCACATGTTGGAACAAGGTATTGTCGATAGCCCAAATGACATCGATCTGGTCTGGATTCATGGTTATGGATTCCCGCGCTATCGCGGCGGGCTTCTCTACCACGCAGATCAGGTCGGGCTGGCGCGGATAAGCGAAGCTCTTGAGCAATGGTCTATCGAACATCCAGATCGGGAGTTGCATGTCTGCGCTTTGCTACAGGCCAGAGCGAAGAACGGCGTCTCCCTCAGCGAAACCTGAGGCTGCGATTCACTTTGGGTCGGCTGATGACCACGACTTCGGCTGACCTTCTTTTTCTGTCGGGACTGGAGGCGCGGCCCTCAATGCCTGCCGCGCTATGACCATGCTTATCAAGACCACGGAAAACAGTCGCAGCGTTTGGCTGGCGAGCACGAAGCCCGTGTCTGCGTGCGTTTCGACAGCGAGGATCGCCATCGCGTCAAGGCCACCCGGGCTTGTCGCGAGATACATCGAGAGGAAATCAATGCCCATAAGCTTCGCGAGACCCCAGGCGGAGCCGGCACACAGCAAAATCAGTGCGATAGAGCTGAGGACCATCGCTGGTATCTGCCGCCAGACGTACGCGACGGTTCGTTGGTCAAATCTGAGGCCGATGTAGCACCCGATCAAACCGTAGCCCAGGCTGAAGATCCAGCCCGGAAGATCAATGGTCATTGCACCTGAAAGCTGCAGACCACCCCCAAGCATGAGTGGCACCAGCAGTGCACCCGCTGGCAGCCGTGTTCCGGCTGCGACGCCGACCAAAATGACGCCGAGGCTCAACGCCAGGTCAATCAGGCTTCCTGCCGAGCCCATATTGGCGGCTCCCGAGGAGGGCGTATGTGCCCCCAGAAGATGGCTCACAAATGCTCCGACCATTACCACGCAAACCACCCGGACGTACTGCATGGTCGCTACCACACGTGCATCAGCGCCATAATCTTCCGACATCGCCACCATCGCCGATGCAGCACCGGGTGCTGTTCCCCACGCTGCTGTTGCTTTGGACAGACCACTGAACCGGATAGCTCCCAAACCTACCAGTGCGCTCATGGCCAATGTCAGGGCGGTAACGCCCAGCATCTGGTGCCAGGATTGAGCGAGTGTCTGAATGACTGGCCAGGTCATCGAATGTGCGACCAGCACGCCTACGCATCCTTGGCCGAAACGAAACGCATGACGATGAACGCGGATGGTCACCCCCAGTAGGCCGCAGGCGATACCCGCTAGCATGGGGCCGAGAAACAAGCCTGCGGGAACGTGCAGGTAATGGAGTAACTGCCCGGCAGCGCCGGCTGCGAGAACCACGCAAAGCCACTGCAGCAGGGAAGGCTTGGAGGTTGAAGAGGGTTTTGGCACTTGAGAGTCCTCGGATGCTGTGCCTGGCAATTATCCGAGGGGCCACCAGACGCGGTCCATTTGCTGTTTTTGATGAACCGATTACCGAGAGTTATGAATCATGGATCTTAGGGACCTCACTTACTTCGAGACCATTGCCCGAACGGGCCATCTCGGTAAAGCAGCGGAGCTGTTGCACAAGAGTCAGCCAGCGCTCAGCAAGAGCATTCAACGTCTCGAAGAAGCTTTGGGCGCTCAGCTATTCAGGCGGGACGGTAGAAGAATCAAACTCACCGAGGTGGGCGACCTCCTGCTGAAGCGTGGGCGTGAGTTACAGCTGAGCATCGCGCAAACCGAGAGAGAGGTGCGAGACTTTGCCAGCGGGCAGATCGGGACCATACGGTTGGGCTGTTCCGCAAGCATGGCCGAACACCTCCTGCCACAGCTGGCCTCCTTCTTGTTGGAGCGAGCTCCCGAGCTGCGATTGAAGCTCTCGATAGGTCAGGATGACATGCTCAGGGAATTCCTGAACACTGGACGGCTGGATGCAATCATCTGCCCTTTGAGTGCAGGCGATCCTCATTTGCTCACGTTCCCTATCCTTCAGGATGAGGCGGTAGTCGTGGCCAGCGCAGACCACCCGATCTTTTCGTCTGTCATCAACATCGCCGCTCTTAGCCAGTACCGCTGGGTTTTGCCCGGCGAGGCAGTGGCCTCCAGGCGCTGGATCGACGAGGCCTTCAGGTCACATGAGTTGCCTGCTCCTACAGTCCAGATCGAAGCGAACGCTGTATCCCTGCTGCCGAGACTGATTGCCAGAACGCAATTGCTAAGTTTCCTGGCCAGGGAAACATTGGTGTCTGGACGTTGGCAATCCGCCTTGCGAGAAGTCCCTGTTCAAGAGACCACGATGACCCGGACCGTTGCGGTATCCGTGCGAGCGGAGGGCTATCTGGCACCGGCGGTACGGTTGATGGTTGATTTGCTGAAGACAGACGGGAAGCGGTTTTTCTCCGAAGTCTGATGCCGATGGGGAGTAAGGTTTGGCACTGGCCTTCGGTAAGCCGCTGCCGAACCCACCTTCCTCATGCCTACGCTCAGGGCGATGGAGACCATCTATTGAGAGGCCCTCTCTCGTCGGGCAAACTCCGGTTGCTTCAATGGCCGAAAACAGGAGTTTACGGATGCCATTTCCACTGACGGAACACAATGCCTTGTTGGCCCTGAAGGGCATAGCCCCGGTCGTTATCGCTCGCCTTGAGCAGATGGGCATTGACTTGCAGTCGAGCACACCTGGTGCGTAAAGCTGATCGTTTGTTTCAACTGGTAAATCTGATTCGTGTCCATCAGCCAATCTCTGCGGAACGACTGGCTAGCCGAATTGGCGTTTCCGTGCGCTCTATCTATCGATACATCGACGACCTTTCGTTCAGTGGCATACCGATCTATGGTACCGCCGGCGTGGGGTATGCCTTGGATGCTGATTTTGAGATGCCGCCTTTAACGTTGAACAGGCTCGAACTGGATGCATTGATGCTCGGGATGGAAATGCTATCAGCGTCCGCCGATAACGATTTGAGTGCGGCTGCGGGGAGGTTGCTGAGCAAGATCTCAGCGTCCATAGTCCATCACAAGGTTGACCCCAGCACGGCAAAAATCCGGGCACTTGGAACAACAACTTCCTCGACGCGTGGCCATCTGGCAACCCTTCGAAATGCCATCGAAAACCATCAGGCGCTGAAGATAAGCTATACCCGTTTGGACGGTGCGGTTTCGCAACGTCTCATTTTTCCCCTTGGCCTTTTCTACTGGGGAGGAAAGTGGACAGTTGGAAGCTGGTGCAATGCCAGGGCGGCTTACCGCGATTTTCGGGTCGATCGCATAACCTCCATCATGATTGCCCAACAACCATCACCCGACAATCCTGCCCTTGATCTCCAAGCGTATATGAAGCACCAGGCAAACCAGTGGAAAGCGATCACGCCTACTGACACTACGCTGTCAGTATGAGCCACTGATAATTGGGCCTTCTTGACACACAGAGGGTCATCCTATGCAGCACTCATCTCATGTACTGGAATTAGCCATTTTCAAGGTCAAACAGGAATGTGTTGCGCAAGTTCCAGTGCTCCGCGCTGGGCTTCGTGAAACGTTAAAGACCTTTCCTGGCTTGATCGAGTACCGGGCCTACTGCCCTATGGATGACGATCGAGTCTTCGCGGACTTGGCAATGTGGGACAGTCTTGAGAACGCACAAAAAGTGGCAAAGGCGTTCAACGATGGAGATCCCAGATTTTCTGATTATATGTACGCCATCGAAAGCCTGACGTTCATGAGTCACCTCGTACCTGAGGTAAGTTGACCCCGACAGTCTGCCAGAGCGGGCAGTGGCACCGAAGCCGATCGTGTCCCGGAAAGTGGTGTGACGTCGTCGGTCGGACAGGGGCTGTGAAACGTGTATGTGTAGACCAGGACGGGCGCTTAGCGGCTCCCGTCCTGGTTTTCATCAGTGCGCGTACTGGGCTTTGGCAAAAGTCGCAATGGCGTCGGCCATAGCCTTGGGTTGCTCAGGTGCCATCGCATGCCCTGCATTCTTGAGCACCACAACCTGAACCCGATCGCCCAGCATGCTGTGCAGCACGCCCGAGAACCGGCGTGGGGCAACTGTGTCGGACTCTCCCTGCAGGTCCAGGATCGGAGCCTTGCCGGCAGCGAAGTAGTCATCTACCGGGGTGGTATTGCGTGCGTGGGACTGAGCGTCATGGGTTTCGTCGTGCCACCCACCGAGCCATACCCGTGGGGCGTTGCCTGGGGCGAAGAAGGCTTTGCGCAGATAGACCAGGCGCTGTTCTTCGGAGAGGGACATGTCACCGGCGCCATCGATGGCCTGGCGCATTTCAGCGTTGATGGGTTTCTCTGTCGACCCTGGTGGGACCTTGCCGGCAGAGGCGGCTGCGAGCACCACGCCACGCACCAGGTCGGGCCTGTCGGCCGCCAGTTGCCGAGCCGGGAAGTTGCCCCAGGCGTGGCCTACGACCACCACAGGGCCTTGTTTCTCGTGTTCGACCACTGCCGCGATATCTCGGGCAAAGTCATGGATGGACAACCTGTCCATCGGGCCTTTGCTTTGGCCGATACCGCGTGGTTCCGGGCGTACGACCCTGAACCCATCTTGCTGCAGGTAATTTGCCACCTGGTCATAGTCACGACCCGAGCGCCCCAGCGAGGGAAGCATCACGATGATCGGTCCTTTGCCTTGGGCGTTGACCTCGATTTGCACATTGTCGTAACGCACGATTTCCTGCTGCACTGCTTGGAGTGCGGCAGGAGTGCTAGCCGTCGCGAAAGACGCTGCCAGGGTCAGGGATGCACCCATGATGAAGCGATATAGCGTTTTCATTTTTTATTTTCCTTGGGCAGTTTGGATGGGGGCAGGCTCTAGACCGCTTTCCTCAAGCAATTTGTGCGCTTCGGTGCTGTTGAGGTACGCGATGAACTCACGTGCAACTTTGGCGTTGTCGGTGGTGCTGGCCACGGCTGCATGGAAGCGGCTGACCTTCTGCACTTCTTCGGGGAGGGGGCCTAGGTAATCCACACCAGGGGTCACCTTCAGTTCGCTGATCTGCTGCATGCCGATATCCGCTTCGCCACGGGCAAGCGCAGTGCCCACCAGTTCTTTACCCTGGATTTCGACGCTTTTGTGCTTGACGAGATCGGTGATGCCCAAGCGCGCAAACAGCTCTGTGCGGATGTAGACACCGCTGGTGCCTTGGGAATATGCGATCTTGTCCGAGCTCAGCAGCGCGGCACGCAGGGCTGGTACCGTGGACACATCCAGATGTGGATGGCCTTTTGGCACGCCTACGCCGATTCGGGAGTCAGCGATTTCCTTGCGAGTTGCCATGTCGAAAGCCCCGGTCGGGCCAAGCAGGTCCAGGGTCTCGCTGGCCATGATGGCCAGGTCCATAGGCTCTTTATGCCTGATTCTCTGCGGTATGGCGTCTGGGGAGTCTCCCAACGAAGGTCCCCAGCTGATACTGAGTGTGTTGCCACTGGCTTTTTCGTACGCCGGTTGCAAGTGGGCCATAGCCCCTTTCAACGCGCCGCTCGCGATTATCTTGAGTTCGGATGCCTCAACGCCGGCAGAAAGGGTCAGAAGGCTTGCGAGGCCAGTCGAGAGCAGTAGCGGAGCAGGTCTTGTTTTTTTCATATAGCTACCTTCGGAAGGGCGCCCTTCAGGCGCCGCGAGTGTTGACGAACAGCGAGTACAACGAGGTTGTGGAGGCCATTAGCAGGCGATTGCGCCGCGGGCCACCAAAGCAGAGGTTGGCGCATCGCTCAGGCAGATCGATGTGTCCAATGGGAGTACCGTCAGGCGCGAAAACTCGGACGCCATCCAGGCCAGGCTCAGGGGCGCCCCAGCCACACCACAGGTTTCCATCGACGTCGACGCGTATCCCGTCCGGCAGGCCAGTGCCTGCATCGATGAGCGCCCTGCGCTCGCTGAGCTGGTGCTGATCATCGACGCTGTACGCAACGATGCGGCGTGGACGAGCTCTTGACTCGACCAGGTAGAGGGTCTTCTCGTCAGGCGAGAACGCGAGCCCATTGGGGCCTTCAACATCTTCTGCAACGCAGTGAAGCGTTCCGTCCGGGGTCAGGCAGTACACGTTAGCCGGCAGCTCTGCTTCGCCCTGACGCCCCATGTAATCGCTGACCAAACCGAAGGGCGGGTCTGTGAACCAGATGCTGTCATCCGACTTCACCACGATGTCGTTCGGGGAGTTGAGCGGTTTGCCATCGAAGTGGCTCGCCAGAACGGTGATGCAGCCGTCATATTCCGTGCGCGTGACACGCCGTCCACCGTGTTCACATACGAGGAGACGGCCTTGCCGATCACGTGTCATGCCATTGGCCTGGTTGGCCGGTTGGCGAAACACCCCCATGGCATCCGTGGCCTCATCCCACCGCATGATGCGGTCGTTGGGCAGGTCTGTGAGGAGCACGTATCGGCCATCTGCGAACCAGGCCGGCCCCTCGGCCCATCGCATTCCGCCACCCAGGCGTTCTACCTTTGCGTGGGCAAGGCGGTAATGGGCAAAACGTGGATCAAGCTCCCGTACGGCCGGATCGGGCACACGGGTGCTTGGACGCCAATCTCTATCGTCCATTCTTCGTTTCCGTCAGTGTGTTCAGGCGGGGAATGCTTAGCGGTACAAGCGAGCCGGATTGTCGACCAGTACGGCCTGCCTCAGCGTCTGGCTGTCGCATACCTGTTGAAGGAAGTCGAGCAGTTGACGGTCATCCGGAGGAGCACCCTTGATGTTTGGATGCGGCCAGTCAGACCCCCAAATCGCTCGATCCGGGGCGAATTCGAGAAACTCCCGAACGTGATCCAATGCTTGCGGCCATGGGCCAGGCTGGCCCTGCATAGCGCGATCGATGCCGGAAAGTTTGATCCAGTGGTCCGAATGCTCAAGGTGCTTTCTCAGAGCAGCAAACGCCTCTCGATCGATGGGTTTCGTGAAGTCTGGGCGCGCCATGTGGTCAATGACCAGTGGTGTCTTCAGGTCCTTCCACTGGTCCAGGAACGGCAGCAAGGTGTGCAGCTCTCCATGTACCAGCACATGCCACCCGAATGGAGCAACCCGCTCGGCGAGCTGCCGCAATTTTTGAGGGTCCCGTGCGCCGGGCAAATGTCCCATCAGATTGAAACGAATGCCACGTAGCCCGCCATCGTGCAGGTCCTGGAGTTGCCCATCCGTGGTGGTCTCGTCGATCAGACCGACGCCGCGGTAGCGCCCGCCGCTTTCAGCGATTGCAGCCAGGATAGCGGAATGATCAGTTCCATAGGGCGCAGCTTGAACCAGGACGCCATGCTCGATGCCCAAGCGCTGATGCAATGCAAGGAGATCGGAAAAGGGGGCGGGTTCCGGGGTGTATGCGGCGTTGGCTGGAAGCGGGAAACGATCCCAGGGGCCGTAAATATGGGTGTGGCAATCCCACATCCCGGACGCAGTGATTGGACTGGACACGGTGGCTCCAATTGTCTGGCCGATTGCTTCGCCGAGCAGAGGGATACCTGCTGCAACGATCGTTGTTTGCTTGATGAACAGGCGATGCGACGCCTGAACGTGGAGTTGATCGTCCATGGTGACTTGCTCTTGTTGTTCGTCGGTGGACGAGGGCCTGGTCGGCCCCTTTTGAGATCAGCCGCAGCGGACAGTCATGCCGCCGTCGACGACGATTTCGGTACCTGTCACGAAACGCGACTCATCACTGGCCAGGTACAGTGCTGCGTAAGCGGTATCACGACCATCGCCCATGAAGCCCAGTGGGATGCGAGCCAAGCGGGAGTCGAGCAGTTTGTCGACGTCGCCGCCGGTACGCTGCCCTGCGAGACGGACCTCGACCATAGGGGTGTGAAGCTGGCCGGGTACCACGGTATTGACGCGAATACCTTTGGCTGCGTACTCAACGGCAGTCACACGGCCCAACTGGATGACACCGGCTTTGCTCGCGGCGTAGGCAACTTGCGCAGAACCGGTGAAGCGGATACCCGAAGTCGAAGCAGTGTTGATGATCGAACCGCTGCCTTGAGCTTCCATTACCGGGATAACGTGTTTGCAGGTCAGATACACACTTTTGAGATTCAGGGCGATCTGAGCGTCGAACTTGTCCTCTGGCAGCGCTACTGCACCACCCGCAGCCGAGCCGCCGACGTTGTTCACCAGGATATCGACAGTGCCGTAGGCTCTCTTGCAAGCCTCTACCATGGCAGACACTGCTGCGCTGTCAGTGACGTCGCAGGCATACGGGGTGACGTCACCACCGGCTTCACGAATCCGACCCAGTGTTTCCTCCATGGCCCCGAGGTCGCGATCGACTGCGAAAACCTTGGCACCGGCAAGGGCAAACAGTACAGCTACAGCACGGCCATTACCCCAGCCGGCACCCACACAACCTGCGCCGGTGACAATCGCGACCTTGCCTTTCAAGCGATCGCTGGTGGGAATAACTTCAGTCATGGGTAATCCTCAATTCAACGTGGTAGGCAATTCGGGCGCAATGCCAGCCGGTGGTGGCACTTCGAATACCTTGATGGTCATGGAAATAAGCGTGTAGTAGCCGGCAATGCCAACGAGATCCACGGCGGCATCGTTGCCCAGCAGCTCGGTGAACTCTTTGTAGAGGCCGTCGCTAACACTGCGGCTATCGTGGAGCTCACGAATGAAGCGATACACCAATGCTTCATCGGCTTTGTTGAAGTTCGGTTCTTCACCGTCGCGGATTGCGTCGATGATCTCCAGTGCCAGCCCTGCTTCGAAGGCGAAGGGCTTGTGTGCCGCCCACTCATATTCCGCAAGCCAGTGACGTCCCATCAGCAGGATCGCCAATTCGGAAAGGCGTGGCTCCAGGCAGCTGTCATAGCGGCAGTAGCGTCCAAGCGCCTGGGCGCACTCAGCCAGTTCTGGCCGATGGAGCCAGATGGCCAGTGGGCCACGTACGCCTTTCCTTGGACCGTTTGCAATGCGGTCGAAGACAACGCGCTGTGCATCATTCAGTTGTTGCGGATCGATGGGAGGCAAGCGATTCATGGCCATTCCTGTTACGAGTGCTGAGTTTGCGATTGAGCGTGAGACTGGCCCTTGGAGGCGGTATCCGGCGCCACGACTTGAGCTGCACTGACAGCCGATGGGCGCAGCAGGCTGCGGCCAGGTGCACGACCCGTTTCACGTTCGAATGCCTCTGGGTCAAACGCGCCTTCCCAGCGGGCAATGGCGAATACGGCGATCGTGTTGCCGACGATGTTGGTCAGTGCAGTGGCGGTGGCCATGATTCGATCGATACCGAAAAGAAGGCCCAGGCCGCTAAGAGGCAGGGTCTGAACGGATTGCAGGGTGGCAGCCAGCTTGATGAACGCACCACCTGCGACGGTGGTACCGCCTTTGGAGGTAATACTAAGAATTGCCAGCAGGCCGGCTTGTTGCCACAGCGAGAACGGCGTGTCCGTTGCCTGTGCAATGAAACCGATGGCGATCGCCATGTAGATGGCGGTGCCGTCCAGGTTGAAGCTGTAACCGGCCGGTAGTACGAAACCAACGACGACTTCATCACAGCCTGTGCGCTTCAGTTTCTCGATAAGGCGCGGGAAAGCGACCTCGCCGGACGCAGTGCCGAAGACGAGCAGGATCTCGTCGCGGATCAACCGCAGCACGGTCATGAATGGCAAGCCAACCGACCAGCTGATGGTACCGAGCACACCGAATACGAACAGGAGCGAGGCGGCGTAGTAGACGGCGATGAGCTTGAGAAGATAGAGCAGGGTGTCGCCACCGTAGCTACCGATAGCGGCGGCCATGGCGCCGAATGCGCCAAGGGGGGCCAGCTTCATGATGAAGCTGAGCATCTTGAAGAGGATGGTTTGAGCCTCGTCAATTGCACGCACGGCTACGGACTCAGGACCGCACGTACGATTGATAGCGATACCGGCCAAGACTGAGATCAGCAGGACCTGGATGATGTCGCCTTTGGCGAAGGCATCTACAAGGGTGTGCGGGATCAAGCTGAGCAGATAGGTGATGACCGAGACTTCACCTGCTGCGGCTGTAGCCTTGATGGCGGCCGAGGACTCATTCATCCCGGTTGCATGCAGACCTACGCCTGGCTCGATGACGTTCACCAATACGAAGCCTACGAGCATCGCGATGGTGCTGATGACCTCGAAATAGAGAAGCGATTTCACCCCAAGTCGGCCGAGCTTACGCATGTCTTGAACGTGGGTGAGGCCATGCACCAGCGTCACGAAGACGATGGGAGCCAGCATCATTTTCAAAAGGGCGATGAAGGCTTGGCCGAGCGGTTTCATGGCAGTGGCCCAGGTGGGCGCGGCGAAACCGAGGATGACGGCAGCGACAAGTGCTATCAGCACTTGAACGTGGAGTTTCTTCAACTGGTTCATGGTAATTCCTCGCCCACGGAATGGGCGTCATTGTTCTTGTGGTTCGCATGCCGGGATGGCCATTTCCACTGGCATAGCTATTGGAAGTGAGCATAGAGATCTGTCATAACCGGTGCAAAAACCTTATTTTGATAAAAAGCTATGCCAGTTAAGCATGGGGTGAAAGGTGGATATCCGTGAGCTTCGTTCCTTCGTCAAGGTTGCCCAATGCGGCGGATTCAGCCGTGCTGCGAGGGAGTTATTCATCGCCCAGCCGGCGCTCAGTCGACAGATTGCAAAGCTGGAGGAGCAACTGCAGGTCGAGCTTTTCACTCGGCATGGGAGAGGTGTGGAACTGACGGCAGCAGGCTCTCGTTTGCTGGAGCGCGCAGAAGTCATGCTGCGTTATATGGAAGACACGGCAGACCATGTGCGCAACACAGCGGATGAGGAGCGGGGACATCTGGCGATAGGCCTACCCCCGGCGATTGGATCGATTGTCGGCCCTCAACTGATTCGTAAATTCAAGGAGCGATGGCCAAAGGCGTCGCTGCACGCGCTCGAAGGCCTCAGCACATCGCTTCAGGAATGGTTGCTGGAGGGCCGCATCGATGTGGCGGTTGTTTACAACCAACCCTTGGTCGAGGCATTTGACGTACGGCCATTGTTCAGCGAGCGGATGGTGCTGGTTGGCCCACCCGGCGAGGTTTCGCGTAACGTTCGCCTGACTGCGCTTGGCGATTTTCCTTTGATTTTGCCAGGGTTGCCGCATAGCAACCGTCGCCTGGTGGAGCAGGTCGCCGCGCAAAACGCAGTCCGTCTGAATGTCGTGCTTGAGGTAGATAGCGTTAGCCTGACAAAGCGGCTGGTCGCTGAGGGGCTTGGCTACTCGATTCTCGCGCATGCGGCTGTTCAAGACGACATGAACAGTCGTGCGTTGGTAGGTCACGCAATTGAAAGGCCTGGTATCCGTTCAACCGTCTCATTGACCAGACTACGCGAGCGACGCAGCTCTCGTCTGGCCTTGAGCTATGAAAAAATCTTGCTAGAGGCCCTGGAGGAATTGGTTACGGCGGGTGCCTGGAAAGAGGCAACCCACTGGCTGGCGCAGTGAAAGACGTGTTCGGACCTGTGCACGCTCGGTATCAGACCTCTAGGCTCTGTACGAAAAGCCTTGATACTTGTTCATGCTGCGTTGAAAACAGCCTCGGAATGCTCATGTACTCCAGTACACTCCGCTTCCTCGGCTGTTTTCGCCTTGCCTGACCTGCGTCTCAAGACTTTTCGTACAGAGCCTAGTGCCCGAACGGGTATTTCACCGTCAAGGCACCCTGAAAAAGAGCCATGCTCAATATTCATGAGTAGCTATCGATACATGGTATTTGTCAAGGTTTGTTAAATGCATAGTCTGCTGTCAGCGAGGAAGGTATCCGCCTCCGCATCTCAGATAAAAACAAGAGGTATAGACCATGCGTTCTACATACTTTGCGACTTCACTGACGCTGTTAGGTTTTTGCTTGGCTAGCCAGTTTGCCCACGCCAGGAATGACGTATCCGTCCTGACTGCCAGCAAGGGCGATGTCCACATTGAGGCGTTGGTCCAGGGCTCTGGAAAAACCATCGTCATCCTGCCGTCCAAGGGCCGTGGCGCTCACGACTACGATCAGGTAGCCAGTTACTTGGCTGATGATGGCTACCGCGTCATTCGACCTGAGCCGCGGGGTGTCAATGGAAGCCAGGCTCCCATGGACACGCCGACGTTGCACGACTTTGCTGCCGATGTTGCGCTGGTGATGGACAAAGCACACACCGGGCCTGCAATTGTCGTCGGTCACGCCTGGGGAAGTCAGCCAGCCCGGGTCCTGGCGGTTGATCGCCCAGATCTTGTGAAAGGCGTTGTATTGGCTGCCGCCTCTATTGGCAAGTTGCCTCCGGGATCGTCGGAGAAGCCCTACGGCAGGATGGTTGAGGCCATCAAGGGCGCGGGGAATTATGCTTTGCCTGAAGCTCAGCGTCTCAAGTACCTTGAACTGGCATTCTTCGCCCCTGGTAATGATGCGCGGGCTTGGCTGACTGGCTGGTATGACAAAACCCATGTGGCTCAGGATCACGCCCGGGATACCACGCCCGTTGAAAGTTACTGGTCTGCCGGAAACACAGTGCCCATTCTGGACCTTCAGGCTGAAAAGGACGCCGTGGTAATTCCCGATATCCTCAAATCCATGTTGGGTGATCGCGTTGAACATCAGGTAATTGCCGGCGCGGGTCATGCGTTGGCTCCTGAGCGACCGAAGGAAATGGCTGATGCGATTTCCAGGTTTGCCGACCGGGTCTACGCAAGCAAGGACTGAGCGCCCCGGCTTGACTCGCTGAGGGGCCACACAACTTTAACGTGAACATCTATCCTGTTTCAGAATCTGGCCATCGCGGATGGCCAGTCCGGACTTTCTGACGAAGCGCGTAGTTGAAGCATGGCGTACCTGACAGTTGAACATCGGTTGGCTTTGCCACTTTTGGTGGAATGCGTTCAATGATGGGCTGGTGCTGCTTTCTCCACCGCCTCAGAACCGTCTACTCTGGAAATGGTACAGAGCCTAAGTACCGGATCATAAGCTTGTCATCATCCCTTCATCCCACCTGCTTAGGCTGAAGGTGATACCTACAAAGGCAAAATGAGCAAAGAGGACGCAGGGCAATGGATGAATACCAGGAAGAACTACTCGAAACCCAGGCTTACGAACTGGACACCCCGGAACCGGCCGACGACGCCACCGAACTCTAGCCCGGCTGCCGCTGGCTACGGCGGAACTCCCCCGGCGTGAGGCCCGTCCAGCGCTTGAATGCGCGCTGGAAGGCCTCGGCCGAAGCAAACCCCAACAGATAGGCAATCTCGCCAAAGGCCAGCGCCGTGTCACGGATGTAGGTCTCGGCCAGGTCGCGCCGGGTTTCGTTGAGCAGGTCGCGAAAACGCGTGCCTTCCTCGGCGAGCTTGCGGCGCAAGGTCCAGCTTGGCAGTTGCAGTTGCTGCGCCACTTCTTCCAGATCCGGTTCACGGCCGCCATTGAGCAGCGGGCCCAGCAGGTGAGTAATGCGCTCACCCAGGCTGCGCACCCGCGTGCGCTGCAGCAACTCTGCTTCGCACAGCTGCAACAGGTGCTGCCAGGTACTCGGGCAATGCCCGGGGTTGGCCAGTTGCAAGGTGGCGCGGCTCAGGCGCAGCTGATTGCCGTCGGCGGCGAACTGCACAGGTGTGCTGCAGAGCGGTTGATAGCGCGCAGCATAGGAGGGCGCGGCAAACTCGATGTCCAGGCGTTCGGCTTGCACCGGGGTGCCGGCAAGGTCGGTTAACTGGGCCAGCCAACCGGCCAGCAGTGAGTCGACCACGAAGCGGTTGTAGTCGTTGTAGGGGCTGATGGAGTAGAAACGCAGCCAGGCGCCCTGGTCATCTTCCTGAAAGCTGGAATGGCCGCGGTAGTTGGCCGCGTAAAGCGGCTCGAAACGCAGCAGGGTGCGCGCGGCTTCACCCAGGTTGGGGGCCTGGGCCGCAGTGACCCCGGCCAGACCTGTATGCGCCAGTCGGCTCAGGCGCCCCATACGCAGGCCTAAAGCGGCCTCACCGCTCATTTCAATGGCGGCGTGGCCCAGGTGCATGTAGCGGGGGATGGACAGGCGTGCGCCGGCCTCGCTCAGGCGTGTAGCGTCCAGGCCGTAGCGGCGCAGCAATGGTTCAGGGTCGTGGCCCAGCTCGCGCAGGGCTTCGCTCAAAGGCTGGACAAAACCAACCGACAGTTCGCCCAGGCGCACACGGGGGCGGGCCATGGGCTTACAGCCACACATTCAGCAGACGGGCGCCTGGGCTTGGGGTGCCGGCGAGCAGCGCTCCCGACTGGCGGGCAAAGCCCTGGCCACTGCTGCCCTGTTCCCAGAACTGTCCGCGCATGAACACGCTCATGCTACTGATGCCGGTTCCGGCCACTTCGGTCAGGCATTGCCAGGCCGTCTGTGCACTGACTTCGCCGCGCTGCAAGGCCAGCCCGGCGCTGGCATCCTGGTGGCGATTTCCCCGCCAGGGGGCTTGCCAGCTGCCCTTGCCACTGAGAAACGCCGGGTTGGCGACCAGTTGTACGGCTTGTTCAGTCAGTTGTCGGTGGTTGTCCGGGTACCAGCTGTCGCTGCCTACCAGTACCCCCAAGCGACCGGCCGGCGTCTGCACCACCTGAAGCGGGTGCTGGCGGCCTTCGTGGACGTAGCGGCGCATTTCACTGTCGGGAAATTGCTGGCGCTGCGGCTGGCCCAACAGCGAGCCATCGCCTGCAAACACCACGCTGCTGTTGAACAGTGGACCACGGCCGGCATGCAGCACGCCCTGTTTCACAAAGGGTTCGGGCAGCACGATCGAGCCGGCCACCAGGGTGACGCCAAATTCCTTGGCCAGGCTGCCGAACAGTTGCTGGTAGTCCATGGCCATCTGCTCGGCCTTCATGCGCAAGTGCGCATCGGCACGCCAGTCGTCGCCGTCAGCGCCAAGAACCGCGAGGCCATAGCGAAGCGGGTTGCTCAGCTCCAGCCATTGCAGGGCCTCGCGGCTGTGGCTGACCTGGTACAGCTCGTTCTTCTCGCCACGCGCCCACAGCCAGGTACCGATATGTTCCGGCAGCACCACCACGGTGCGCGGGCCCACCAGCCCCTGGGCACGGGCTTGCTCCAGATAAGCGGCGAGCTTGCGGTGCAGGCGTTGCAGGTTCTGATAGTCGCCCGGGTACAGCAGCGGCTCGATACCAAGCAGGTTGCCGTGCTCGCCCGGCACGCCATGGTTAAGCGCCAGTTCGATGCGCAGGTCGGACAGGTAGTGGCCTTCCGGGCGCTGTTGGGTCCAGAAACCGTAGCCGCAGACGGCGGCGATCATCACCAGCGCCAGGGCGCTTGCCAGGAGTTTTCGCATCAAGCGTGGGTATTCGCTAAAAGTGGAGTGGCCAGGCGGAGCGATGAAGCCGCAATCTCGAGCCTTTTGATCGGTCTGAGCAGCGCACTGCATTGATCCATGCACAATCGACTTTTGATCATACCAAAGGAATGGCGATGGGCGTGCAACGAACCCCGGGCGTCGGGGCCCGGGGTTGTGTTGGCAAGGTCAGGCGGCCAGCGTCGCCAGGGCGAGGCGTTTGTCCTGGATACAGAACTTCTCGAGCAACTTGAGCGAGCCACCGAATATCAGTGCCCCCGAGTAGGTGATGTCGGTCAGGACAAAGGCATCGGGTTCACTGAATGGCCATTTGACCTGGTTCGCCGCCACTTTGACCATGGGCGCTATGGACGGAATGTTGTTGGTTACCCCACCCGCCACCACGCGTTCGATGATCACGTGGATGACGATGCTGACAATGGCCACCACCAACGCTGCGATGATGCCGACGATCAATGCCATCACCTTGCCGCCCACACCACCAGCCACCGCGGTGGCCACGGCGGCAATCGCGCCTAGGATGGCTTCGGTGACGACCACCCAGGTGGCGATGTCTGTCGTGTTTTGGACATCCGGGTCTCCGACCATGGCATATATCATCACCTGTTCGCCCTTGTCGTTGACGCCCAGTTGTAGCGTCTGCTTGGTGACGATGCGGGTATAGGCCACGATACCGGGTGAGATGTCGGTGCGTACCTTGCATTCGGTACGGATATAGGACTCGTCGAAGTTGATATCGAACTTTTCAGCCACGGGATGATAGGTGATGGCACCAAACTTGACGCTGTCGAGCTTCAGGTCGTTGGCAGTGATGGATGTGCCCGCTGCATCCAGGGTGAAGTTGGCTTCGGTGGTGCCTTCGAAGATGAACGGCAATGCCGCCAGCAGTTGGTACTTGACGAAGATCTCCCGGCTGATGAGGAAGTTGGCATTATTGTCCGCCGCCAGCATCACGGCAGGCAACTGGTTCGGCAACCCGGTGGAGTCACGCTCGTTGGTCATGGCCAGCACCCCGAAGATGCTGCTTTCCTCACTGTTCTTGTCGGTATAGGCATAGCTCATGGAGGTGGCCCGCAGCCATTTGAATTCCTCGCTTTCCTTGCCCATGTTGTTGATCAGTACGGTACTGAACAGGGTGTCGAACTTCTTCAGGTTCTCGGGCTGGTTCAGCCAGTCTTCGAGTACGCCGCGCATCACGCTCTGGTCAATGCCGCTCAAGACGTTGTTCGGGTCCCTCAGGGCAATCACCGCAGCGATCGGGTCATCCGGGTCCGTCGCCTGGGTGTTGACTTGCAGTTCGTACGTGCCGTCTGAAGCTGATACTGGATTAGGCGCCGGGAAGTAACTGAGCTTGACATAGACATCCGCGGACATCCCCTGGACCTGGTAGGTTTTGCCATTCAGGCCTTTGTATGTGCCTGAGCCGAAGGGGATGCGTACCTTGACATTGCGTCCGTCGCCGCCGGTGGTAATCGACCAGGCGTCGAAGTCGGCCTTGAGCGAGAAGCTGTCGACCCCGGCGTCGATGTTGGCAGGGTAGGTTTTTTCCAGGGCGATGCGCTGGTTGAGCGCAGAGACCCGGCAGATGCTCACGGTATCCCAGCCATTGGTCGTGACCGTACTGGCCAGCGTTCCGGCATTGGTCAGTAACTGCGCGGAGCGCAAGGTGTCTTCGGAACTGTGTACAAGCGCCGCGTTGCGGTACAGCGGCGATTCGCGCAGGGTCTGGCGCGCGGTTTCATTGAGGTGATCGAGGCGCAGCGAGATGGGCTGGGCAAACCCGGCCAGCATGACCTTGCTTTCATTGCTCATGATACGGCTCCTTGTGGTGGTGGGGTCACACGTAGTTGATGACAAGGGCCTCGGCGAGGTAGCTCGACGAAGCGGTATGCGTGTCGTTGCTCCAGGACACGCAATCGATGGTGTCGGCCTTGACCGAACCGCCACGCGCGGCGATGGCATTGATCAGGTCGTCGGAGATCACAGCAGTGACGATGTGGGTGATCAGGCTGACGATGGGCGAGAGCCAGGCCAGGTACCAGGGAATATGCACTTCCTTTCTGAAGTCGGACGACTGCTTGACGAAGGTGATGGTGTTGCCATCGAGCACCAGCTTCATCCTCAGCCAGCCGTTCCACTTCATGTCGATGCCTGCGTGCAGGTCGCAGTCGCCCTGATAGTCGACGGTGATGAAGTCACCGAGCATTCGTGCAGGGTTGCAGCCGGCGAAGACAACGGGGGTGTACCAGATCGCCCCTGATTTGATGGCCTTCATGCGCAAGGTCGGTATGTTGACCATTTGCGTATTGTCGACGCGGTAGTCCTGCGCCGTGGCGCCCTGGTAAAGCTGAAGCAGCCCGGGCAGTACCAGGTGCTCCAGTACCAGGCGTGGAGACAGCACGTAGCTCGACTGCCCACCCTGGCTGATGCCTGACACATCGATATCCAGTGGCAGCTCACTGATGTCGCGCTCGGTACATACGGCCATGATCGCCAGGAAACCCGAATCGAGGTAGGCATAGGTGCATTTGCGTGGTCTGGCCCATTCCGGGGCGGTGGCTTTGCTGAAGTTGATGGTCGCGAAGGTGTGGGTGAACTGTAGGGGATGCTCGACCAGGTAGTTGCAGATACAGTCCAGCACCACGGTGGCGAAAGGGCCTAGCGAGCCGTCGGGGTCTTGCAGGGTGATGCCGCGTAGCCAGCCACCTTCGTTGTCCTGCAGGGGTTGAGTGGCTCCGGCCTTGCGCAGGAAGGCCGACTTCAACTGCATCTGGCCGTCGCCTTGTGGCAACAGCGACAGGGTGACCTCGATGATGGCAACCGCGCTAGCCAGCGAGCGGCTGGTGCCACTGGCCTCGAAAAAGCCTGAGCGTATAGGCATGCGCAGGCGCAGCAAGCGACCGCCGCCACCGTTGACGACCGACCAGCAGTCGAACACCCCGTGGCAGGCGTAGCCTTCATCCGAGGTATAGGAAAATTCGTGGTCGAGGCTGTTCCAGCTGGCTGCCAAGTCACTGTTCACGCTCTCTTGGCGAACGATGCTGATGGTGTCCCATCCTTTTGTCAGCATGAGCGAACCCTCCGGGCGCACTGAGTAGGCGCCACGTTCCATGGGTGGATGATCAAACGTGCTTGAAGAGTCTGGCAGAGCCGCGTTGTCTGGCAAATGCGCGGGGAGACTGTTTGGCGATCAAGCCAGGCGAACCTTATAGCGCTGAAGTTCTGGAGCCTTCCCGACAGTCGCTGCCTCTGCTGTTCATCACGATCATTAACTTGTCAGTTTTGATCATTGAGGCAATTCAAACGGCTGTTTAATGTCGCAGGCAGACAAACGACGGGGCCCGCCACCCAGTGAGGTGCCCGCATTCCGTGATCACGCCATCAGGGGACATTTCCATGGCCGCCGACCGCTACCCGCACCTGCTTGCCCCGCTGGACCTGGGCTTTACCACCTTGCGCAACCGCACCCTGATGGGCTCGATGCACACCGGCCTCGAAGAGCGCCCCGGCGGTTTCGAGCGCATGGCTGCATACTTTGCCGAGCGCGCCCGCGGTGGCGTTGGCCTGATGGTCACTGGCGGCATTGCGCCCAATGATGAAGGCGGGGTGTATTCCGGTGCGGCAAAGCTCAGCACCGAGGAAGAGGCCGACAAGCACCGCATCGTCACCGAGGCGGTGCACGCCGCTGGTGGCAAGATCTGCCTGCAGATCCTGCATGCCGGGCGCTACGCCTACAGCCCACGACAGGTGGCTCCTAGCGCGATCCAGGCGCCGATCAACCCGTTCAAGCCCAAGGCGCTGGACGAGGAGGGAATCGAGAAGCAAATTGCCGATTTCGTCAATTGTGCCGTGCTGGCCCAGCGTGCCGGTTACGACGGTGTCGAGATCATGGGGTCGGAAGGTTACTTCATCAACCAGTTCCTGGCCGCGCACACCAACCATCGCACCGACCGCTGGGGTGGCAGTTATGAAAACCGCATGCGCCTGGCAGTGGAAATCGTCAGCCGGGTGCGTGACGCGGTTGGCCCGAATTTCATCATCATCTTCCGCCTGTCGATGCTCGACCTGGTCGAGGGTGGCAGCACCTGGGACGAGATCGAGCTGCTGGCCAAGGCCATCGAGCAGGCCGGCGCTACCTTGATCAACACCGGAATCGGTTGGCACGAGGCGCGCATTCCGACCATCGCCACCAAAGTGCCGCGTGCGGCCTTCAGCAAAGTCACCGCCAAGTTGCGCGGCGTGGTGAGCATTCCGCTGATCACCACCAATCGCATCAACACCCCGGAAGTGGCCGAGGCGGTGCTGGCCGAGGGCGATGCCGACATGGTCTCGATGGCCCGACCGTTTCTCGCCGACCCTGACTTCGTCAACAAGGCCGCTGCCGGTCGCGCGGATGAAATCAACACCTGCATCGGCTGCAACCAGGCCTGCCTGGACCACACCTTCGGCGGCAAACTGACCAGTTGCCTGGTCAACCCGCGGGCCTGCCACGAGACCGAACTCAACTACCTGCCTGTACGTGCGGTGAAGCGCATTGCCGTGGTCGGCGCCGGCCCGGCTGGCCTGGCGGCGGCCACCGTGGCGGCTGAGCGGGGCCACGCGGTGACCCTGTTTGACGCCGCCAGCGAAATCGGTGGCCAGTTCAACGTGGCCAAGCGGGTGCCGGGCAAGGAAGAATTCTTTGAAACGCTGCGTTACTTCCGCAACAAGGTCAACAGCACAGGTGTCGACCTGCGCCTGAATACCCGCGTCGATGTGCAAGCACTGGTGGGGGGCGGCTTTGATGAAATCATCCTGGCTACCGGCATCGCCCCGCGTACCCCGGCCATTGCGGGCGTGGAGCATGCCAAGGTGCTCAGCTACCTGGACGTGCTGCTCGAGCGCAAGCCGGTGGGCAAGTCGGTGGCCGTGATTGGCGCGGGAGGTATCGGCTTCGATGTGTCCGAGTACCTGGTGCATCAGGGCGTGGCCACCAGTCAGGATCGAGGGGCATTCTGGAAAGAGTGGGGCATCGATACCCATCTTCAGGCGCGAGGTGGCGTGGCCGGGATCAAGGCCGAGCCGCACGCCCCGGCACGGCAGGTGTACCTGCTGCAGCGCAAGAAATCCAAGGTGGGTGACGGGCTCGGCAAGACGACTGGCTGGATTCACCGCACCGGGTTGAAAAACAAAGGGGTGCAGATGCTCAACAGCGTCGAGTACCTGGGTATCGACGATGCTGGCTTGCACATTCGTGTGGACGGCGGCGAGCCGCAGGTGCTGGCGGTGGATAACGTGGTGATCTGTGCCGGGCAAGATCCGCTGCGCGAGCTGCAGGAAGGGCTGGCGGCGGCGGGGCAGTCGGTGCACCTGATCGGCGGCGCGGATGTGGCGGCCGAGCTGGATGCCAAACGGGCGATCAACCAAGGCTCGCGCTTGGCGGCCGAACTCTGAGGGCGTCGGGGCTGCGTGAGCCCGATACCTGCACGGTAAACGGAGGGAGCGGGCATGCCCGCGAATTCGATGCGGCAACGGTGAACGGCGGGTGGAGATTGGCCAGCAGGCCCGGCCCTTTCGCGGGTGAACCCGCTCCTACGGCGGTCTGTACCGGGCCGTCGATGCCTGTGTCGAACCACTGATGCGCGTCCACCCTGGCACTGTAATGCCCTGGCGGGGCGAGTTCATCGATTACAAGCGCTTGCGGGATTACCCTGTAAACTGCGATCCATGCATGTATTCGACCTCCCCCAAGCCCCGCTGCAATTTCTGGACTTGCCCTGGCTGAATCAAGCCCAGGTCCAGGCCGCCATTCTGCGCCTGGACCTGATCGACCCACTGATCAGCGGCAACAAGTGGTTCAAACTACGCCACCACCTTCAACAGGCCGGCGCCAGCAATGCCCCGGGCCTGATCAGCCTCGGCGGCAACTATTCCAACCATCTGCACGCCTTGGCCGCTGCCGGCAAGCGTTTCGGCTTCGCCACCGTCGGCCTGTTACGCGGCCATGCCCAGGACACGCCAACCGTGCGTGACCTGCAGGCGCTGGGCATGGAACTGCATTGGCTAGGCTACGGCGGCTACCGTGCACGCAACGAACCCGGCTTCTGGGAACCTTGGCAAGCGCGCTATCCAGGCTGGCACTGCATCCCCGAAGGGGGCGGCGGGCTGGCCGGTGCGCAGGGCTGCGCACTGATCATGCAGCAGGCGCGCGCGCAGATCGCGGGATTGGGCTGGTCAGACCATGACGCCTGGTGGCTGGCTGCCGGAACGGGGACTACCTTGGCCGGCCTTGTACTGGCCGAGGCGGGTGCACATGCCGTACATGGTGCGCTGGCAGTGCCCAGGGATCATGGGGTGCCAGAGACGGTGGCAGCACTGGCCGGCACGCACGGCTACCAGCTACACGACGCCTGCCGTGGCGGTTTCGGAAAATTCGACGATGAGCTACTGACTTTCATCGCTGACTGCGAGCAGCGCACTGGCGTGCCGCTCGAAGCCCTCTATACCGGCAAGGCTCTGCTGGCCTTGCGAGATCAGGTTGCCGCCGGGCTGTTCAAGCCTGGCAGCCGCCTGATCTTCGTGCACACGGGTGGCCTGCAGGGCCGACGCGGTTACTTGTAGGGCAGCATGCGCAACAGCGTGTTGTCGCGCTGCACATAGTGGTGATAAAGCCCGGCCAGTGCATGCAGGCCGATCAGCCAGTAGCCCCAGCTGCCGATACGCTCATGCCAGCCTTTGATGAATTTGGCCTGGTCCGGGTTCGGGCCGATCAGATGTGGCAGCTCCAGGCCGAAGAACGGTACCGGTTTGTCAGCGGCGCTGAGAATCAGCCAGCCGGCCAGCGGCAAGCCGATCATCAGCAGGTAAAGCGCCAGGTGCATCAGGTGCGCCAGGCCGGTCTGCCAGGCTGGTGGTTTTGGCACGATGGGCGGAGTCGGGCGGCTCAGGCGCATGGCCAGACGCAGCCAGACCAGCACGAACACGCTCAGCCCCAGCATGAAGTGCAGGTCCTTCATCAGGTTGCGTTCGACGCTGTCCTTGGGGAACAGGCCACGCAGTTCGATAAGGGCATAGACAGCGGCCAGCAACACCAGCATCAGCCAATGCAGGGCGATGGACAGGCGCGCGTAATGGGTCGCGGGGTTGGATGAAACCATGATCGGTCCTCGTCATCAGGTCGGAATGGCGCTCTTGCTGGCGCTCAGGAACCATTGTAATGGTTACCAGAAACGAATCTTTGCGCTGGGTCTGTGAAAATTGTGTTGCCAGCCACCGGCCCCTTCGCGGGCACGCCCGCTCCCACAGGTATGGACTGCCCCAAGAAGTTGGACACCAATCCACCCCTTGGGGGGCAGTCCAGGTACTGCACAGGCTTCAAAGACTGTGCAGTACCTGTGGGAGCGGGCGTGCCCGCGAAGGCGCCGGACCAGGCGACATCAGTTACCGGGCAGATACGGCCAGTCATCAGCCACTAGAAACACCCGCTCCACCTCCTGCCAGGCGCCATCGGACTCCTGCTCCAGTAGCACCAGCAACTGCGCCGGTGCCTGCTGCTCCAGCATATGCAACCAGGCTGCAAACTGCTCCGCCAGCCAGCATTCGCCTGCCTCGAACCGCGCAGGTGCCAGCCAGGCATGCCGTTGCAGCGGCTGCCACCGTTCACCTTCAGCCAGCACCCAGTCCTGCCGTCGCACCCAGCGCCCGTGCAAATGCTGCGGGTTGGCGCCGGTGGGTGGCTTGGCATGGCCCGGCCACGGGTAGAAAAGATAGCCGCCCAGCCACACATGTGCCTGTACCTGCTCAATCCCCAGCTTGGCCAGCATCTCGCGGCTCTGCGCCCCCTTGGACATGGGCAACTGGTGCCCTGCCAGGTGTGCAAGCTTGGTCCCCAGCCGATCATGGCAACCAGGCCCCAGCCAGGCATGCGGGTCGTGCCCGGCGTCTTCCGGGCCCAGGTACAGCTTGATCGCCAGTTCCAGGTGGTGCACGCCGTCGCGGTCGCGCAGCACCACGTCGAGCTCGCCCAGGGTGCGCCCGCCATCGCGAATCGCCAGGTTGGCGGCCAGCAGCTCGATGCCTGGCGCCTGGCCCAGGGCAAACTGCCACAGGCGTTCGTAGTAATGCCCCAGGCGCCGGCTGCCCAATTGCGCCAGCCACGCGCGCAACGGTCGGTCATCGGCATCCAGGGCCCGCAACCATTGTTCAAGGCGTTGCGGCTGCTGCGCCCACTGGCTGCCCGCCAGCGGGTGTCGCTGGGGGCAGGGCGGGTCGCTGAGCAGGGGCGGTGACAACAGGGTCCATGCCAGGTCACGCACGGTGGCGCGCTGCAATTGTCGGGGCAGGTCGTGGAGCTGGGCGAATGGCGTCATCCTGCGAGCATAGCCGGTTTGCCGCTGCCCGGTGGTTTCGCCCATAATCGGCGCATCGTCACCCGCCGCAAAGCCTTGCAGGAGCCCCATGGAGCAATTTCGCAATATCGGTATCATCGGTCGCCTTGGCAGCTCGCAGGTGCTCGACACCATTCGCCGACTTAAAAAATTCCTCCTCGATCGCCACCTGCACGTGATCCTCGAGGACACCATTGCCGAAGTGCTGCCCGGCCATGGCTTGCAAACGTCCACCCGCAAGCTGCTGGGCGAGGTCTGCGACCTGGTCATCGTGGTCGGCGGCGACGGCAGCCTGCTGGGCGCAGCCCGCGCCCTGGCCCGGCACAACATTCCGGTGCTGGGTATCAACCGTGGCAACCTGGGTTTTCTCACCGACATCCGCCCTGACGAGCTGGAGCAGAAGGTCGCCGAAGTGCTCGATGGCCACTACCTGGTGGAAAACCGCTTTCTGCTGCAGGCCGAGGTGCGTCGCCACCACGAGGCCATCGGCCAGGGCGATGCACTGAACGACGTGGTGCTGCACCCGGGCAAGTCCACGCGCATGATCGAGTTCGAGATCTACATCGATGGCCAGTTCGTCTGCAGCCAGAAGGCCGATGGCCTGATCGTCGCCACCCCCACCGGCTCCACCGCCTATGCGCTGTCGGCCGGTGGCCCGATCATGCACCCCAAGCTCGATGCCATCGTCATCGTGCCGATGTACCCGCACACCTTGTCGGGCCGGCCGATCGTGGTCGACGGCAACAGCGAGCTGAAGATCGTGGTGTCCAAGGACCTGCAGATCTACCCGCAGGTGTCCTGTGACGGCCAGAACCACTTCACCTGTGCCCCCGGCGACACCATCACGGTCAGCAAGAAGCCGCAGAAACTGCGCCTGATCCACCCGCTGGACCACAATTACTACGAGGTCTGCCGCACCAAGCTGGGTTGGGGCAGCCGCCTGGGGAGCAGTGACGACTGATGCTCGATCCGGCGCGAAGTTTTGACATCATCGGCGACGTGCACGGCTGTGCGCTGACCCTTGAACGCCTGCTCGACGCCCTCGGATACAAGCGCGTGGCCGGCGTGTGGCGCCACCCGCGACGTCAGGTGCTGTTCCTTGGCGATATCGTCGACCGCGGGCCACGCATTCGTGAGGCGCTGTACATCGTCCACGACATGGTCGAAGCCGGCCAGGCGTTCTGCATCATGGGCAACCACGAATACAACGCCCTGGGCTGGGTCACCCCGGCACTGCCTGGCAGCGGCAAGGCCTATGTACGCGAACACACGCCGCGGCATGCCCGGCTGATTGACGAAACCCTGACCCAGTTTGCCCAGCACCCTGGCGACTGGCACGATTTCGTCAACTGGTTCTACCAGCTGCCGCTGTTCGTTGACGCCGGCCGTTTCCGTCTGGTGCACGCCTGCTGGGACCCGCGGCTGATCGAGCCGCTGCGCCAGCAATACCCCGACGGACGCATCGATGAACACTTCATCCAGGCCTCGGCCGTGAGTGGCAGTTTTGCCGACACGGTGTGCAACCGCCTGTTGCGCGGTACCGACATGCGCCTGCCGGACGGACTGACGCTGACCGGCGGCGACGGCCTGACCCGCGCGTTCTTCCGCACCAAGTTCTGGGAAGAAGACCCGAAAACCTACGGTGACATCGTGTTCCAGCCCGATGCCTTGCCCGAAGAAGTGGCCAGTACCCCGCTCAGCCACAGCCAGAAGAACGCCTTGCTGCGATATGACGAAGACCAGCCGATGCTGTTCGTCGGTCATTACTGGCGCAGCGGCCGCCCGGCGCCAATCCGCGCCAACCTGGCCTGCCTGGACTACAGCGCCGTGCTCTACGGCAAGCTGGTCGCCTACCGGCTGGATGATGAAACCCGCATCGACCCACACAAGTTCGTTTGGGTCGACGTTGACCGCCCACAGGCCAACCAATGAACATAATCGAAGTGATGCGCCTGCCGCTGTCGGTCGACCTCAGCGGCTTCGTCCAGCTGTTGCAGCGCCTGCAGGTGCCGCACCGGGTCAGCGAGGAGGGTGATGCCCAGGTCCTCTGGGCCCCCGACACCTTGGCCGAAGATGTGCTGCAGCTCTACCAGCGCTACCCCGACGGCAACGCCGACCTGCCGGCCAGCGCCGACCCTGTAGGGGCGGTTTCACCCGCGAATGCCCCCACACAGCCTTCTCTGGCAGCCCAGGCCAAGGCCTGCAAAATCACCACCCTCACCCTGCTGCTGTGCTTCATCGTCGCCGGCCTTACGGGGCTTGGTGACAACATCACCACCATCAGCTGGTTCACCTTCCTCGACTTCCGTGTCCAGGGCGACTACCTGTACTTCACCTCGCTGGCGCAAACCCTCGACCAAGGTCAGTGGTGGCGACTGGTGTCGCCCATGCTGCTGCATTTCGGTGTGCTGCACCTGGCCATGAACAGCCTGTGGTACTGGGAGCTGGGCAAACGCATCGAACTGCGCCAGGGCCCGTGGGCGTTGCTGTGCCTGACCCTGCTGTTCAGCCTGGTGTCCAACCTGGCCCAGCACTACACCAGCGGGCCGAGCCTGTTTGGCGGCCTGTCCGGCGTGCTGTACGGCCTGCTCGGGCACATCTGGTTGTACCAGTGGCTGGCGCCCGACCGTTACTTCAACCTGCCCAAGGGCGTGCTGGTGATGATGCTGATCTGGCTGGTGGTGTGCCTGACCGGCGTGGTCGGCACCCTCGGCCTTGGCCAGATCGCCAATGCCGCCCACGTCGGCGGGCTGCTCATCGGATGCCTGACCGGGCTCTTGGGTGGGGCGCTGGCCCGGCGTAAACTGTCGGCTTGAATCAGGAGACACTATGTCCACTTTCGCGCAAATGATTGAAAACATCACCCCGGAAATCTACCAGAGCCTGAAACTGGCGGTGGAAATCGGCAAATGGTCCGACGGCCGCAAGCTCACGGCCGAGCAGAAAGAGCTGTCGCTGCAGGCGGTCATCGCCTGGGAGATGAAGAACCTGCCCGAAGACCAGCGCACCGGCTACATGGGCCCACAGGAATGTGCGTCGAAGTCCGCGCCCATCGCCAACATTCTGTTCAAGTCGGACTCGGTACATTGATCGAACTCGCGCGTGGCTCGTTGAGCAAAATGGCCGTCAGCCTGCAGGCACCGGTGGTGCAGTACAGCTTCCGCCTGGATGACACGCAGGTGCCGGTCAACCCCATGATCGGCCAGCGCCTGCGCCTGGAATACCTCGGTGCCATTCATTGCATCCATTGCGGCAAGCGCACCAAGACCAGCTTCAGCCAGGGTTACTGCTACCCGTGCATGACCAAGCTGGCCCAGTGCGATGTGTGCATCATGGCCCCGGAAAAATGCCACTACGACGCCGGCACCTGCCGGGAGCCGTCGTGGGGGGAACAGTTCTGCATGACCGACCACGTCGTCTACCTGGCCAATTCGTCGGGGATCAAGGTCGGCATTACCCGTGCCACCCAGCTGCCCACCCGCTGGCTCGACCAGGGTGCCAGTCAGGCGTTGCCGATCATGCGCGTGGCCACCCGGCAGCAATCGGGCCTGGTCGAAGACGTGCTGCGCGGCCAGGTGCCGGACCGTACCAACTGGCGCGCGCTGCTCAAGGGCGATGCCGAGGTGCTCGACCTGCCGGCCATCCGGGAGCAGGTCTTCGAAGCCTGCGCCGACGGCCTGCGCGAGCTGCAGGGGCGCTTCGGCCTGCAGGCGATCCAGCCGCTGCCGGACGCCGAAGTGGTGCAGATGAACTACCCGGTCGAGGCGTACCCCAAGAAGATTGTCAGCTTCAACCTCGACAAGGACCCGGTGGCCGAGGGCACGCTGCTGGGCATCAAGGGCCAGTACCTGATCTTCGACACCGGTGTGATCAATATTCGCAAGTACACGGCCTACCAGTTGGCCGTGCTCCAGTAAAAAGGACCTGCACATGCGTACCGAACAACCGCAAGTGATCTACCTCAAGGATTACCAGGCGCCGGAGTACCTGATCGACGAGACGCACCTGACCTTCGAGCTGTTCGAGGACCACACGCTGGTTCACGCGCAACTGGTCATGCGCCGCAACCCGGCACGCGGTGCCGGCCTGCCGCCACTGGAACTCGATGGCCAGCAGCTGGAACTGCTGCGCGCCTCGCTGGATGACCAGGAACTGCAGCCAGGCGACTACCAGCTCGACGCCGACAGCCTGACCGTACAGCCCAAAGCCGAGCGCTTCACCCTCGACACCAGCGTGAAGATCCACCCGGAAAGCAACACCGCCCTGGAAGGCCTGTACAAGTCGGGCAAGATGTTCTGCACCCAGTGCGAGGCCGAGGGCTTCCGCAAGATCACCTACTACCTCGACCGCCCGGACGTGATGAGCACCTTCACCACCACGGTCATCGCCGAGCAGCATCGCTACCCGGTATTGTTGTCGAACGGCAACCCGATCGGCAGCGGGCCGACCGAAGATGGCCGCCACTGGGCGACCTGGGAAGACCCGTTCATGAAGCCGGCCTACCTGTTCGCTCTGGTGGCCGGTGACCTGTGGTGCGTTGAAGACAGCTTCACCCGTCAGTCCGGCCGTGATGTGACCCTGCGCATCTACGTCGAGCCCGAGAACATCGACAAGTGCGACCACGCCATGGTCAGCCTGAAAAAGTCCATGCGCTGGGACGAAGAAGTCTATGGTCGCGAGTACGACCTGGACATCTTCATGATTGTTGCGGTCAATGACTTCAACATGGGCGCCATGGAAAACAAGGGCCTGAACATCTTCAACTCCAGCTGTGTGCTGGCCCGTGCCGAAACCGCCACCGATGCTGCGCACCAGCGCGTCGAAGGCGTGGTCGCCCACGAGTACTTCCACAACTGGTCAGGCAACCGCGTTACCTGCCGTGACTGGTTCCAGTTGTCGCTGAAGGAAGGCTTCACGGTATTCCGCGATGCCGAGTTCAGTGCCGACATGAACTCGCGCACGGTCAAGCGCATCGAAGACGTGGCCTACCTGCGCACCCACCAGTTCGCCGAAGACGCCGGCCCCATGGCCCACCCGGTGCGCCCGGAAAGCTTCATCGAAATCTCCAACTTCTACACCCTGACCGTGTACGAGAAGGGCGCCGAAGTGGTGCGCATGGTCCGTACCCTGTTGGGTAGCGAAGGCTTCCGTAAAGGCAGCGACCTGTATTTTGAGCGTCATGATGGCCAGGCGGTAACCACCGACGACTTCATCAAGGCCATGGAAGACGCCAACGGCGTCGACTTCACCCAGTTCAAGCGCTGGTACAGCCAGGCGGGCACCCCACGCCTGGAGGTCAGCGAAGCGTATGACGACGCCGCGCAGACCTACAGCCTGACGTTCCGCCAGAGCTGCCCGCAGACCCCGGACAAGGCCGAGAAACTGCCGTTCGTGATCCCGGTGGAACTGGGCCTGCTGGATGCCGCCGGCAACGACCTGCCGCTGCAACTGGCTGGCGAAGACGCCGCTCAAGGGACCAGCCGCGTGCTGTCGGTGACCGAGGCCGAGCAAACCTTCACCTTCCAGGGCATCCAGGCCAAGCCGCTGCCGTCGCTGCTGCGTGGCTTCAGCGCCCCGGTGAAGCTGAGCTTCCCGTATGGCCGCGACCAGCTGATGTTCCTGATGCAGCACGACAGCGACGGCTTCAACCGCTGGGAAGCGGGCCAGCAGCTGTCGGTGCAGGTACTGCAGGAACTGATCGGCCAGCATCAACGCGGCGAAGCCCTGAAGCTCGACCAGCGCCTGATTACCGCCTTGGGCACTGTGCTGGGCAATGCATCGCTGGACCCGGCCATGGTGGCCGAAATGCTCTCGCTGCCAGGTGAGGCGTACCTTACCGAGATCAGCCAGGTGGCCGATGTCGACGCCATCCATGCCGCCCGCGAGTTCGCACGCCAGCAGATCGCCGAGCACCTGTTCGACACCCTGTGGGCGCGTTACCAGGCCAACCGCGAAGTGTCGCGCAGCACTGCCTATGTGGCCTCGGCCGAGCACTTTGCCCGCCGCAGCCTGCAGAACATCGCCCTGTCGTACCTGATGCAGAGTGGCAAGCAACAGGTGCTGGAGGCGACCCTGGAGCAGTTCGAGCACTGCGACAACATGACCGAGCGCCTTACCGCGCTGGCGGTACTGGTCAACTCGCCGTTCGAGGCCGAGCGCGCGAAAGCGCTGGAAGCGTTTGCCGAGCACTTCAAGGACAACCCGCTGGTCATGGACCAATGGTTCAGCGTGCAGGCGGCCAGCACGCTGCCGGGCGGGCTGGCGCGGGTCAAGGCATTGATGCAGCACCCGGCCTTCACCCTGAAGAACCCGAACAAGGTGCGTGCGCTGATCGGTGCCTTTGCCGGGCAGAACCTGGTCAACTTCCATGCTGCCGATGGCTCGGGGTATCGCTTCCTGGCGGACCTGGTGATCGAGCTGAATGCGCTGAATCCGCAGATTGCATCGCGGCAACTGGCGCCGCTGACCCGCTGGCGCAAGTATGACGATGCGCGTCAGGCGCTGATGAAGGGTGAGCTGGAGCGCATTCTGGCGTCTGGCGAGCTGTCCAGTGATGTGTATGAAGTGGTGAGCAAGAGCCTGGCGTAATTCTTGTGAA
>NZ_JBICII010000133.1:0-1493 GCF_043101865.1 Pseudomonas sp. zjy_15 | reverse complement strand
CGAATCCGGATATGCGATATTTGTGGTCTTACGAATTTTCGGGTCTTTCGTCTTCACCACCGCAATCTGCGTCAGCAAATTGCTTGGGTGTTATATGGTCAAGCCTCACGGGCAATTAGTATTGGTTAGCTCAACGCCTCACAGCGCTTACACACCCAACCTATCAACGTCGTAGTCTTCGACGGCCCTTTAGGGGATTCAAGATCCCAGTGAGATCTCATCTTGAGGCAAGTTTCCCGCTTAGATGCTTTCAGCGGTTATCTCTTCCGAACATAGCTACCCGGCAATGCCACTGGCGTGACAACCGGAACACCAGAGGTTCGTCCACTCCGGTCCTCTCGTACTAGGAGCAGCCCCTCTCAAATCTCAAACGTCCACGGCAGATAGGGACCGAACTGTCTCACGACGTTCTAAACCCAGCTCGCGTACCACTTTAAATGGCGAACAGCCATACCCTTGGGACCGGCTTCAGCCCCAGGATGTGATGAGCCGACATCGAGGTGCCAAACACCGCCGTCGATATGAACTCTTGGGCGGTATCAGCCTGTTATCCCCGGAGTACCTTTTATCCGTTGAGCGATGGCCCTTCCATACAGAACCACCGGATCACTAAGACCTACTTTCGTACCTGCTCGACGTGTTTGTCTCGCAGTCAAGCGCGCTTTTGCCTTTATACTCTACGACCGATTTCCGACCGGTCTGAGCGCACCTTCGTACTCCTCCGTTACTCTTTGGGAGGAGACCGCCCCAGTCAAACTACCCACCATACACTGTCCTCGATCCGGATAACGGACCTGAGTTAGAACCTCAAAGTTGCCAGGGTGGTATTTCAAGGATGGCTCCATGAGAACTGGCGTCCCCACTTCAAAGCCTCCCACCTATCCTACACAAGCAAATTCAAAGTCCAGTGCAAAGCTATAGTAAAGGTTCACGGGGTCTTTCCGTCTAGCCGCGGATACACTGCATCTTCACAGCGATTTCAATTTCACTGAGTCTCGGGTGGAGACAGCGCCGCCATCGTTACGCCATTCGTGCAGGTCGGAACTTACCCGACAAGGAATTTCGCTACCTTAGGACCGTTATAGTTACGGCCGCCGTTTACCGGGGCTTCGATCAAGAGCTTCGCTTGCGCTAACCCCATCAATTAACCTTCCGGCACCGGGCAGGCGTCACACCCTATACGTCCACTTTCGTGTTTGCAGAGTGCTGTGTTTTTAATAAACAGTCGCAGCGGCCTGGTATCTTCGACCGGCATGAGCTTACGGAGCAAGTCCTTCACCCTCGCCGGCGCACCTTCTCCCGAAGTTACGGTGCCATTTTGCCTAGTTCCTTCACCCGAGTTCTCTCAAGCGCCTTGGTATTCTCTACCTAACCACCTGTGTCGGTTTGGGGTACGGTTCCCAGTTATCTGAAGCTTAGGAGCTTTTCTTGGAAGCATGGTATCAACCACTTCGTCGCCTAAAGGCAACTCGTCATCAGCTCTCGGCCTTGAA
>NZ_JBICII010000132.1:0-3695 GCF_043101865.1 Pseudomonas sp. zjy_15 | reverse complement strand
GCCCCACCACAATACTCAAACCTTACACCCCCGCCCCATCACAACCCCCAAACCTTACACCCCCGCCCCATCACCCCCCCAAACCTTACACCCCCCGCCCCACATAACCCTCAAGCCTTGCACTCCCCCGCCCCACTACCAGCCTCAGTCCCCTTCCCTTGCACCCCCACCGAACACAACTAAGCTTGTTGCCTCAGTGGGCTTCGCTCCGAAAGGACCGGAGCAGACGCGGCGCATGGCCTGTCGCCGCCCCAGAAAAAGCCTGACCGATCGATCAGAAAAAGGTGAAAAACGGTACACATTACAAATATTTATTTGTGTACAATCGCCCAGACCCGATCCCTGCGGGACATCGGTGAACGGGTCTGGACACGGGTCGGCGTACCAAAGTTGCGTTGCGGTAACCTTGCCGGTTATCAATACTGGCGCCGATTTTTCGACCAACAAGAACATCAAAACCGTGGAACCTTAGAATGAGCACAGCAATCAGTCCGACTGCTTATAACTATAAGGTCGTCCGCCAGTTCGCCATCATGACGGTGGTCTGGGGGATCCTTGGCATGGGCCTCGGCGTCTTCATCGCCTCGCAGCTGGTGTGGCCGCAGCTGAACCTGGACCTTCCCTGGACCAGCTTCGGCCGCCTGCGCCCGCTGCACACCAACCTGGTGATCTTCGCCTTCGGGGGCTGTGCGCTGTTCGGCACCAGCTACTACGTGGTGCAGCGCACCTGCCAGACCCGGCTGATCTCCGACAGCATGGCCGCCTTCACCTTCTGGGGTTGGCAAGCCGTGATCGTCGGTGCGCTGATCACCCTGCCGATGGGCTACACCACCACCAAGGAATACGCCGAGCTCGAGTGGCCGCTGGCGATCCTGCTGGCCATTGTCTGGGTAACCTACGGCCTGGTGTTCTTCGGCACCATCGTCAAGCGCAAGACCAAGCACATCTATGTCGGCAACTGGTTCTACGGCGCCTTCATCGTGGTGACTGCGATGTTGCACATCGTCAACCACATCTCGCTGCCGGTGAGCCTGTTCAAGTCCTACTCGGCCTACTCCGGCGCCACCGACGCGATGATCCAGTGGTGGTACGGCCACAACGCCGTGGGCTTCTTCCTCACCACCGGTTTCCTGGGGATGATGTACTACTTCGTGCCCAAGCAGGCCGAGCGACCGATCTACTCGTATCGCTTGTCGATCGTGCACTTCTGGGCACTGATCACCCTGTACATCTGGGCCGGCCCGCATCACCTGCACTACACCGCCCTGCCTGACTGGGCGCAGTCGCTGGGCATGGTAATGTCGATCATCCTGCTGGCGCCAAGCTGGGGCGGCATGATCAACGGCATGATGACCCTGTCGGGCGCCTGGCACAAACTGCGCACCGACCCGATCCTGCGCTTCCTGGTGGTGTCGCTGGCGTTCTACGGCATGTCCACCTTCGAAGGCCCGATGATGGCCATCAAAACCGTGAACTCACTGTCGCACTACACCGACTGGACCATCGGCCACGTCCACGCCGGCGCCCTCGGCTGGGTGGCAATGATTTCGATCGGCGCCGTGTACCACATGATCCCGAAACTCTACGGCCGCGAGCAGATGCACAGCATCGGCCTGATCAATGCGCACTTCTGGCTGGCCACCATCGGCACCGTGCTGTATATCGCCTCGATGTGGGTCAACGGCATCACCCAGGGCCTGATGTGGCGCGCCATCAACGATGACGGCACCCTCACCTACTCCTTCGTCGAAGCCCTGCAGGCCAGCCACCCCGGCTACATCGTCCGCGCCCTGGGCGGTGCGTTCTTCGCCAGCGGCATGCTGCTGATGGCCTACAACGTGTTCCGTACCGTACGTGCCGCCAACCCGGCACAGGCTGAAGAGGCCGCCAAGATCGTCGTTGTGGGAGCGCACTGATGAAGCATGAAGCCGTCGAGAAGAACATAGGCCTGCTGGCCTTCTTCATGGTCATCGCCGTGAGCGTCGGTGGCCTGACCCAGATCGTCCCGCTGTTTTTCCAGGACGTCACCAACAAGCCGGTCGAGGGCATGAAGCCGCGCACCGCGCTGGAGCTGGAAGGCCGTGATATCTACATCCGCGAAGGCTGCGTGGGCTGCCACTCGCAGATGATCCGCCCGTTCCGTGCCGAAACCGAGCGTTACGGCCATTACTCGGTAGCCGGCGAGAGCGTGTGGGACCATCCGTTCCTGTGGGGCTCCAAGCGTACCGGGCCGGACCTGGCCCGCGTCGGTGGCCGCTACTCCGACGACTGGCACCGTGCGCACCTGTACAACCCGCGCAACGTGGTACCGGAATCGAAGATGCCTTCCTACCCGTGGCTGGTCGAGAACAAGCTCGACGGCAAAGACACCGCGAAGAAGATGGAAGTGCTGCGCACACTCGGCACCCCGTACACCGACGCCGACATTGCCGGCGCACGTGACGCGGTCAAGGGCAAGACCGAAATGGACGCCATCGTCGCGTACCTGCAGGGTCTTGGCACCATCATCAAGAGCAAACGGTGACGCTGATGGATATCGGGATGATTCGCGGCCTGGGCACCGTCGTGGTGATGGTGGCCTTCGTGGGCCTGGCACTGTGGGTATTCAACCCACGGCGTAAAAAGGACTTCGACGAAGCGACCCAACTGCCCTTCGCGGATGACCCCGAGGCCACTCGGCACGTCGAGCAAGCAAAAGCTTCTGGGAGCAAACAACAATGACAACCTTCTGGAGTCTGTACGTTACCGTCCTGACCCTGGGCACCATCTTCTCGTTGACCTGGCTGCTGCTGTCGACCCGCAAGGGCCAGCGCGAAGAGGTTACCGACGAAACCGTCGGGCATGCCTTCGATGGCATCGAGGAATACGACAACCCGCTGCCGCAATGGTGGTTCTGGCTGTTCGTCGGCACCATCATCTTCGCCCTCGGCTATCTGGTGCTGTACCCGGGCCTGGGCAACTGGAAAGGCGTCCTGCCGGGCTATTCATACCTGGATAACGACAAGCGGACCGAGTTTTCCAACGGCCAGCCGGGCTGGACCGGCGTGCACGAGTGGGAAAAGGAAATGGCCAAGGCCGACGCCCGCTTCGGGCCGATTTTCGCCAAGTTCGCAGCCATGCCCATCGAGGAGGTGGCCAAGGACCCACAGGCATTGAAAATGGGCGCGCGGCTGTTCGCCTCCAACTGCTCGGTGTGCCACGGTTCCGACGCCAAGGGCGCTTTTGGCTTCCCCAACCTCACCGACAATGACTGGCGCTGGGGTGGCGAGCCGGAAACCATCAAGACCAGCATCATGGGTGGTCGCCATGGCGTGATGCCGGCCTGGGCCGAAGTGATTGGTGACCAGGGCGTGGCCGATGTGGCTGCATTCGTGGTCAGCAAACTCGATGGCCGCACACTGCCTGAGGGCGCGAAAGCCGATGTCGAGAACGGGCAGAAGATCTTTGCTGCCAACTGCGTGGCCTGCCACGGGCCGGAAGGCAAAGGTACGCCCGCCATGGGTGCACCGAACCTGACCCACCCGCAGGCGTTCATCTACGGTTCGAGCTTTGCCCAGTTGCAGCAGACCATTCGTTATGGTCGCCAGGGGCAGATGCCGGCCCAGGAACAGCTGCAGGGCAACGACAAGGTGCACTTGCTGGCGGCTTATGTTTACAGCCTGTCGCACCAGGCTGAACCGGCCAAGGCTGAGTAA
>NZ_JBICII010000130.1:0-73153 GCF_043101865.1 Pseudomonas sp. zjy_15 | reverse complement strand
CATAATCTGGATTTGTTTCCGACTATAACGCGGGGCCAGGCGGCTGCAAACGCAGACCGGGCATTCAGTCCCTGAATGCCCCGTCACGTTCTCTCAGTCAGACTTCGGCGCTGGCTGCTCGTAGCGTGCATTGAACGCCTGGATAAACCCGTTGCGCAGGATCTGCAAGAACGCCTCGAAGGCACTGATATCCTGTTGGCGCACACTGCCGCTGAGTTCCACCCGGGTGGCGAACTGGTTTTTCGGCTGGTTTTTCAGCACCGTCTCGGTCGCCCCCACCAGGGCCTCCCACACCGAGCGGAAGAAGCCCTTGTCCTTTTCCTCGACGTCCTGTTGCCAGTCGAACACGTCGACATCGCGCAGCAACGGTTTTATATAGCCGTTCAGCCGGCCGTTTTCTGCCTGGGCCTCGATGACCACGTCACCGTGCCCGGCATTGAAGTCGAATTTGCCGTAGGCGCTGGCAAAGTCATTCAGTTTGCGCAGCTCGATGCCGGTGGCGCGAAGCCTGAATTCGAAGTCATCGAAATCACTGAACGGGTCGAAGGTGGCACGGCTTTCTACCTTCGCATCACCCGCGATGAGCGCCGTACCTTCGAAACTGGCATCGCGACGGCCTTTCTGGTCGCGCACATTGGTCAAGTTGTGGATGCTGGCATTCAACCGGGTGGCCTTGAGGTCGACCGGTGGTTTGGAATTGAAGTTACGGAACGTCAGCACGCCGTTGTCGATACGCACTTCGTTGAGGGTGATGGGCAGGAGTTTTTCCAGCTGTTGGCGCCAGTCGGTACCTTGGCCGGTCTGCGATGCCTGTTTGCTACCACCGTCGACAAAATTCAGCTCGGGGCGCACGAAGGTCACCTCGGCCACCACTGCCTTGTCGTACCACAACGAGCGCCAGCTCACCGAAAGGTCGATCAGTGGGGCGTCGAGAAGCGGTACTGGCACCTTGCCGGTGGTCTTGACGACCTTCAGCCCATTGATCTGATACGCACCGCGCCACCAGGCCAGGTCCACATCGGCCACCTGGCCGCGGTAGTCACCCATGTCGGCCAGCTTGTCGTTGAGGTAGTCGCGCACCAGGTAGGGCAGGGCCAGGTGCAGCGCCACCAGCAGCACGGTCAGGCTGGCCAGGCCGACCAGCGGCCAGCGATAGCGGGCTTTCATGAGGCGGTCTCCAAGGCGGGATGTGCGGTTGACCGCAACGTGCCCAGCTGAGTTCGAACAGGCTTTACGGGCCACTGCCGCAGGCTTACCCTTGAGGCATTTCCCTGCTTTTTCATGCCAAGGACCCCTGCCATGAGCCGTATCTTTGCAGACAATGCCCACTCCATCGGTAACACGCCGCTGGTGCAGATCAACCGCATCGCCCCACGCGGCGTGACCATCCTCGCCAAGATCGAAGGGCGCAACCCGGGGTATTCGGTCAAATGCCGCATTGGCGCGAACATGGTCTGGGACGCCGAGAGCAGCGGCAAGCTCAAACCGGGCATGACCATCGTCGAGCCCACCTCGGGCAACACCGGTATCGGCCTGGCCTTCGTCGCCGCCGCCCGCGGCTACAAACTGATACTGACCATGCCCGCCTCGATGAGCCTGGAGCGCCGCAAGGTGCTGAAGGCACTGGGCGCCGAGCTGGTGCTGACCGATCCGGCCAAGGGCATGAAGGGCGCCATCGAGAAGGCCAACGAAATCGTCGCCTCCGCGCCGGACCAGTACTTCCTGCCGGGCCAGTTCGAAAACCCGGCCAACCCGGCCATTCATGAAAAAACCACCGGCCCGGAGATCTGGAGCGACACTGACGGCGCCATCGACGTGCTGGTGGCGGGCGTGGGCACTGGCGGCACCATCACCGGCGTGTCGCGTTACATCAAGCATACCCAAGGCAAGGCCATCCTTTCGGTGGCAGTGGAACCCGTGGCATCGCCACTGATCAGCCAGACCCTGGCCGGCGAAGAGCTCAAGCCAAGCCCGCACAAAATCCAGGGTATCGGCGCCGGCTTCGTGCCGAAAAACCTCGACCTTTCGATCGTCGACCAAGTGGAGACGGTGACCGACGAAGCGGCCAAGGCCATGGCTATTCGCCTGATGCAGGAAGAGGGCATCCTTTGTGGTATTTCCTGCGGTGCGGCAATGGCGGCGGCGGTGCGCCTGGCCGAGAAACCGGAAATGCAGGGTAAGACCATCGTCGTAATCCTGCCCGATTCGGGCGAGCGATATTTGTCGAGCATGCTGTTCAGCGACATGTTCAGCGAGCAGGAAAACCAACAGTAACCGGCCTTGCCGCTGACCCGGCGCAACAATCGGCGGCCGGGTTTATTGCAGAATCTTCATGAATGCGATCCCGCCCGGGTTGTTTTTACCGCGGCGGGATCGGTTTATGATGGCAGGATGATTTTCTGGAGAGCAGGCAGCGCAGCCCTGGCTCTTCCCCAAGGAGTGAAAGCATGACCTTTTCCTTTGCAGCCAAGGCGGGTGTCTTGCTGGTGTTTTTCGGCAGCGTGCTGTTCGTGCACCTGCGCGGCAAGGCCCGCCTGCCGGTGTTGCGCCAGTTCGTCAACCATTCGGCGCTGTTCGCCCCCTACAACGCGTTGATGTACCTGTTTTCCGGCGTGCCGTCCAAGCCCTATCTGGACCGTCAGCGCTTCCCGGAGCTGGACGTGCTGAAGGACAACTGGCAGGAAATCCGCGAAGAGGCCATGCGCCTGTTCGACGAAGGCTATATCCGTGCCGCCGAGAAGGATAACGACGCCGGCTTTGGTTCGTTCTTCAAGAAGGGCTGGAAGCGCTTTTACCTGAAGTGGTACGACAAACCGCTGCCTTCGGCGCAAACCCTGTGCCCGCGCACCGTCGAGCTGGTCAGCAGCATCCCCAATGTCAAGGGCGCAATGTTTGCCCTGCTGCCCGGCGGCAGCCACCTGAACCCGCACCGTGACCCGTTCGCAGGCTCGCTGCGCTACCACCTGGGGTTGTCCACGCCGAACTCCGACGCATGCCGCATCTACGTGGACGGTGAGCAGTACGCCTGGCGTGATGGCGAAGACGTGATGTTCGACGAAACCTACGTGCACTGGGTCAAGAACGAAACCGACGTAACCCGCGTGATCCTGTTCTGCGACATCGAGCGCCCGCTGAGTAGCCCGCTGATGACGCGCATCAACCGTAAGGTCAGTGCCTTCCTCGGCCGCGCCACCGCGCCGCAGAACACTGACGAAGAGCGCGTGGGCGGGATCAACCAGGCGTACGCCTGGAGCAAGCGCTTCAGCAACAGGATCAGCAGCCATGTGAAGCAGTTCAAGCGCGCCAACCCCAAGGCTTACCGCGTGCTACGGCCGGTACTGGCGGTGGTGGTGGCGTATCTGCTGTATCGCTGGTTGTTCTGATTTTTTGTAGTCTGTTCGGGCCTCTTCGCGGGGCCAAGCCCGCTTCCACAAGTGCATCACCCTCCTTGAAGGATGAGCAGAACCTGTGAAAGCAGGCTTGTGCCGCGAAGAATCACTCGCTATATTCCAGAACATTCACTTCTTCAAAGACCGCTGTCATGCCTGCCATTCCTTCCACCACACGCTTTGCCATCGCGCCAGTCGCGGGCATGGTCGTGCGTGGTAGCCAGCAGCCGGTCATGATCTGTCACTCCCCACCACCTGTCAGTGGCGTCGTAGGCGGCGTAGCTCCGCCTCATTGCGTGGTTGTGCTGGGCTGATCGGCTTCGTGCCGCAACCCTTCGCACGCGCAACCTACTGAACACGGTCGGCCACTTCTTACGTCGAAGCGCACGCCGTCCGTTTGGCTTATCTGCCTACTATCAGGTGGCAATTCATGTCTGTCTTTACCAAAGCGTCCGTGGCCTCGGCGGCCACTACCTGCCTGTTCGTCCTGCTGTGGAGCAGCGGGGCGATCGTCTCCAAACTTGGCCTGGCGCATGCCAGCCCGTTCGCCTTTCTGCTGTTGCGCTCGGCGCTGGCACTGGCTGGCCTGTTGCTGATCGGCCCGTTGCTAGGGTTGCGCTGGCCGCGTACTCGCGGGAGCATTCTGCGCGCCCTGGGTACCGGGTGTGTGCTGCTCGGTGCCTATCAGATTTTCTATCTGTTGGCGCTTGATACCCATGTCACCCCTGGTGTCATGGCCACGGTGATGGGCGTCCAACCGATCCTCACCGTGGTGCTGATGGAACGCCAGCGTTCCTGGAGCCGTTTGTTCGGCCTGGGTTTGGGGTTGGGCGGCTTGATCATGGTGGTCTACCAGGGCATCAACCTGGGCGGGGTATCGCTGGCGGGGATGCTGTTCGCCCTGCTGGCGCTGGTCAGCATGACCTTTGGCTCGATCCTGCAGAAGCGCATTACCGACAACCCCATGGGCACACTGCCGCTGCAGTACCTGGCCGGCTTTGCCATGTGCGCGCTGTTCGCACCTTTGCAACCGCTCCATGTCGAGTGGACCGGCAGCTTCGTCGGTGCGCTGCTGTGGATGGGCCTGGTGGTCTCGCTGCTGGCAACCTTGCTGCTGTACCGGCTGATCGCCAAGGGCAACCTGGTCAATGTCACCAGCCTGTTCTACCTGGTGCCGGCAGTGACTGCAGTGATGGACTTGCTGATCTTCGGTAATCGCCTGGCGCCGCTAAGCTTGCTGGGCATGGGGCTGATCGTTGTTGGGCTGCTGTTCGTGTTTCGCAAGCCCGCGGCGCGCCTGGCGGAAGCGTAGGCCCTAGCGGAATTCTTCGGGGATGGCGTGGCGCAACACGCCTTCCTCGAAGTCCAGCAGGCCGGCTTCGCGCTGGGTGAGCAGGTAGTAGAGCAGGGTGTCGAGCGAGCGTTGCGGCGGGACCTCGACAGCCAACATCTTCACTGCTTGCTCGGTTTCACAGGCACAGCCGAAATCCAGCAATGCCGCGCGCACCTGGTCGAGGGTTTCCGGTGGTTTGACGACCACCCGGAACACCGAGCTGCCGCTGCTGTGGCGCAGTTCTGCGAACCAGGTTTCGCCTTCTTCTTCACGGGTGTCGATCACATCGCCTGGGGCGATGCCGTAGACATGGAAGGGTATGTTGTCGATGGCATAGCCGCCTTCCACGGCCTTGGCCCACAGGCCCTCGACCGAGGCCGGTGGGTAGCCGTTCTCGTCCTGTTCCAGGCGGAACAGGACCTTCTTGTACGCGCTGTTCATGCAGTACCCCGCTTCAGCGGCGCGCTGGGCGCAGCACCAGCCACAAGGCCAGGCCAATCAGCAGGCCGCCGTAAAGATGCGCCATCGACAACGGCTCGTTCAGCAGCCATGCCCCCCACAATACACCGAACACCGGGATCAGGAAGGTCACGGTGCTGGCTTTGACCGGTCCGATCTCGGCCAGCAGGCGGAAGTACAGGATGTAGGCAAAGGCGGTGCATAGCAGCCCCAGCCCCAGCAACGACAACCACACCTCCCAGCCCCCCCAGCTGGCGGGCGGTTGGGTGAGTGCGCTCCAGCCGAACAGCGGGGTCAGCATCAGCGTGGCGCCGAGCATGCTGCCCAGCGCGGAAAGACGGCTGTCCAGGCCGCTGACCCAGCGGCGGGCGAGGAACCCGGCAAAGCCGTAGCAGGTGGTGGCCGCCAGGCAGGCGAGGGCGCCTTGCAGCAGGGCCATGTCCAGCGCCACCGGGCCGGCACCGCTGAGAATGCCGACGCCGAACAGGCCAAGGAAGATGCCGCAGAGTTTGGCCAGGGTCATTGGCTCGCGGAAGAACAGTACGCCGACCAGCACGCCCATCAACGGGGTGGTGGCGTTGAAGATCGCCGAATAGCCGGCAGGCAGCACCTGGGCCGCCACCGAGTAGAAGGTGGCGGGGATGCCGGAGTTGATCATGCCCAGCACCAGGCACGCGCCGAGCTTGCCCTGGAAGTCCCAGCGCACGCGGGCGGCGGCGAGTAGCACGATCAGGCCCAGACAGGCGATGGAGACCCGGAAGAACGCGGTCGGCACCGTGCCCAGTTCGGGAGCGATGATGCGCATGAACAGGAAACTCGCTCCCCAGACGGCGGCAAGGGTCAGCAGGCGGGCTAGGGCGATGGGGCTCACAACGGTCTCCGAAGGCAAGGCAGGGGCGCGAGTGTACGCCAGGGGGCGGGGGGATTCTTGTGCTTTCTTGCTGTGTAATTCCTCTCGGGCTGCCGGCGTTGGACAACGCTGCTGTAACTACGCCAGCTCGGGCCTTCAATGGCAGTAACCCATGCACCCAAGGGCGGCTAAGCTCTGTACTCAATCCCTGCTCCGAGGCCCCACGCATGTCCCAGCCCTGGCCCGCTGTCGAAATCGCCCGGATGATCCTCGCCGGCTTCGACGACTACCGCGATCATTTCCAGCGCATCACTCTCGGAGCCCGCAAGCGCTTCGAGCAGGCGCGCTGGCAGGATATCCAGCAGGCCGCCGCCGCCCGCATCAATCTCTATGAAGAGAAAGTCGCTGAAGTCAACGGCTGGCTGCGCCAGGCCTTTGCCACGGAGGTGCTGCTGGACGTGGAGCAGTGGCCGCTGGTGAAAAACGCCTATATCCACCTGATTGACCCCCGCCTGGACGACGAGCTGGCAGAGACCTGGTACAACTCGCTGTTCTGCAGCCTGTTCAGCCATGACCAGATCAGCGACGGCTGCATGTTCATCCACACCACCCGGCCTTCCATGCGCGGCCGTGAGCGCGCCGCGCAAACACGTACCTATCGGCTTGACGGCAGTCTCAGGAACTTGCTGCGTGCGGTGTTCGCCGATTACCCGTTCGACATGCCGTATGGCGACCTGGAAGGCGACCTGACGCGGCTGGAAGAACAATTGCGTGAATGCCTGCCCGACTGGGTGTGCAAGGACCCGGCGCTGGCCTTGGAGCTGTTTGTACCCGTGCTTTACCGCAACAAGGGGGCCTATCTGGTTGGCCGCCTGTACAACAGCGATGAGCAGTGGCCGTTGGTGATTCCCTTGCTGCACCGCGAAGGCCACGGCATCGAGGCCGATGCATTGATCACCGACGAGGCCGAGGTGTCGATCATCTTTTCGTTCACCCGCTCTTACTTCATGGCCGATGTACCGGTGCCGGCCGAGTTCGTCAATTTCCTCAAGCGCATCCTCCCAGGCAAGCACATTGCCGAGCTATACACCTCGATCGGGTTCTACAAGCAGGGCAAGTCGGAGTTCTACCGCGCGCTGATCAACCACCTGGCCAGCAGTGATGACCGCTTTGTCATGGCGCCAGGGGTACGGGGCATGGTCATGAGTGTATTCACCTTGCCTGGCTTCAATACGGTGTTCAAGATCATCAAGGACCGCTTTTCGCCATCGAAAACCGTGGACCGCGCCACGGTGATCGACAAGTACCGGCTGGTGAAAAGCGTCGACCGGGTGGGCCGTATGGCCGACACCCAGGAGTTTGCCGATTTTCGCTTTCCGCGCAGCAAGTTCGAGCCGGATTGCCTGGCCGAGTTGCTGGAGGTGGCACCGTCGACGGTGGCGCTGGAGGGCGATACGGTGCTGATCCGCCACTGTTGGACCGAGCGGCGCATGACGCCGTTGAACCTGTACCTGGAGCAGGCCACCGAGGGCCAGGTGCTGGAGGCACTGGAGGACTACGGCCTGGCCATCAAGCAACTGGCGGCGGCGAATATCTTCCCCGGCGACATGCTGCTGAAGAACTTTGGCGTGACCCGCCATGGCCGGGTCGTGTTCTACGACTATGACGAAATCAGCTTCCTGACCGAGGTGAATTTCCGCCACATCCCGCCACCGCGTTACCCGGAGGACGAAATGTCGGGCGAGCCGTGGTACTCGATCGGGCCGCATGATGTGTTCCCCGAAGAGTTTCCGCCGTTTCTGTTTGCCGATATGGGCCAGCGGCGGTTGTTCAGCCGCTTGCATGGGGAACTGTATGACGCGGATTACTGGAAGGGGCTGCAGGCGGCGATACGTGAAGGGAAAGTGATCGATGTGTTTCCGTATCGGCGCAAGGCCCGGTGAATCAGGTCGAACAGGGCTGTCAGCCCTTCAAACACTTCATATCGCTCAAATGGGTGCGCACCTTGCCCAACCGTTCCTGCAGGAACCGCCGCTGCTGCGGAGTGCTTTGCTGCACCAGGTCAACCAGCAGGCTGCGCGCCTGGCGCTCGGTATTCCGATACGCCGCCCGGTACTCGGGTGTCCACAAACTTTCCTTGCGCTGCAACAAGGTCGCCAGGCGCGGCTCGAAGCTGGAGTCGTTGCGCTGGTTCATCGCCAACAGCAATTGCTGCTGCCAGTGGGCGCGGTTGGCGATCCATTCACGGTTCTGGTCACCCAGCGCTTGAGACCAGGTCTGGATGCGTTGCTTCTGTACCGCAGTCAACTCGCCAAACCAGGGTGCCAGGCGTTTTTCCATGCGCTCGCTACGGCGGGCAATCTGCTTCGGCAAGGGCGTATCCACATACTGCTTCTGCCGCTCACTGATGTCTTCGCGGAAAGCTTCACGCATTTTTGCTACCTGGTCGTCGCTCATGCCACGCAGCAGTTCGGTGGCCGAAGGGGTGATTTCCTCGGTCACCCGACCAATCGCTTCACGCACGTCGTGGGTGGTTTGCTGGAGGGCCTGGTCGGTTAGCTGGCCGGCGACGACCAGGCCACGTAGCCGGTCGAGCCAGTCGAGGTAGCCGGGCAGTTGAGTCTTGCAATGCCAGGCCAGGTGCTCGCGCAACCGATCATCCAGCAGCGCCCTCTGCTCGCGGTTCATGTCCAGGTAGTCACTCAGCGACCACGGCACCAGGCGGTCGAGGTTGCGATAGGCCAGGTCGATGCGGCTGCAGGCGGCCAAGGCCAAGGCCAAGCCGATGGCGATAAGCAGGGCTTTGGGCAGGCGTAGCGGCATGTGCTGTTCCTTCCTCAGGCTGGCCAGAAGGTAGATGCAAGTGCGGGCTGGCGGTTCCACTGCATGAGTGGTCGGGCCATGTGGTGGCTTCAGGTGTAGAATAGTCGCCTTGTCTTGAGGATCATCGGAAATGGCTCTGCTTGGGCGTTACAACAGTTTGCAAATCGTGAAACACGTGGACTTCGGTCTGTACCTGGACGGCGGCGCCGATGGCGAGATCCTGCTGCCCGGGCGCTATATCCCGAAAAACGCCGAGACCGAGGTCGATGACTGGTTGAACGTGTTCATCTACCTGGACAGCGAAGACCAGCTGATCGCCACCACCGAGAAGCCCAAGGTGCAGGTTGGCGAGTTTGCCAGCCTGAAGGTCAAGGACATCAACGGTGCCGGTATCTTCCTGGACTGGGGCCTGTCCAAGGACTTGCTGATGCCGTACTCGGAAGAGGCACGGCCGCTGAAGATCGGTGATTACTGCGTGGTGCACGTGTACCTCGACAAGCGCACCCGCCGGATCACTGCCACCTCGCGCCTGGACCGCTACCTCGATGTCACCCCGGCCGACTACAAGGTTGGCCAGCCGGTCGAGCTGCTGGTGGCCGGCGAAACGCCGATGGGCTTCAAGGCCATCATCAACAACCGCCACTGGGGCCTGATCCACAAGAACGAAGTGTTCAAGTTCTTGCGCTCGGGCATGCACGAGAAAGGCTTCATCAAGGAAGTGCGGCAGGACGGCAAGATTTCACTGAGCCTGCAGCCGGTAGGCGCTGCCCTGGCGGACACCCTTCAAGAGCAGATCATGGCGCGCCTGGAAGCCGAGGGCGGGGTGTTGGGTGTGTGCGACAAGAGTGACCCTGCGCTGATCAGCAAGCTGTTCAACGTCAGCAAGGGCAACTTCAAGAAGGCCATTGGCGGGTTGTTCAAGCAGGGCCTGATCGTCATCCATGACGATCGTATCGAGAAAGCCTGACCGCGTTACGCCTGTACGAAGTTACGGAAGTCCAACTGCTCGCCACCCGGACGGGTGTCGCGCAGCAGCGAGTCACGGTCGGCGCTGAGGGCCAGGCTGATGGTGGAGCGGCGCTTGCCAGGCTTGCGCACTTCCATCTGCTCCAGGTGGGCCTTGAGGAAATTGGTGGGCACCTTCAGGTGCTGCAGCTCATCGCTTTCCGGCGTGTGCAGCAGCAGGTTGACCCAGTCGGCCTGGCCTTTGCCCAGCAGTGCCACTGGCACTTCGAACCACCACAGGTTGCGTTTGTTGTCCAGGATGGCGAACAGCGTATTGCTGCTGGTCAGCACCGGGCGGGCCAGTGCTTCGTTGCGCCGGGCGATGGCGGCGGGTTTGTCGAGTTTCATGCAGGTTCCTGCGGGTTGACGCTATGAAGGCCTGCATTGTGAGGGGTGGCACGGGGCGGGGCAAGGTTTGTAACTTGCGGTGCCTGTGCGGGCCTCTTCACCGGCTTGTGCGGTATTCCCCCGCAGTCTTACCGTCCGGCTTCTGAGCGGGAGATCCGTTGAAACTCCTGGCGAAGGCGTTGGGTCCACCTAATGTCGACACGGTTCACGTGTCTCCATTTGCAGGAGTTTTGCCATGAGCGGTACTAAAGACAAAGCGAAAGGCTTGGCCAACGAAGCGATCGGCAACGTGAAACAGGGTGTTGGCAAGGTGACCGACAACGACAAGCTGCGGGCCGAAGGCAAGGCGCAGGAGCTCAAAGGCGAGGCGCAACAGGTCAAGGGCAATGTGAAGGATGCGGTGAAGAAGCCTTGACTTGAGGCGGCCTGTGCCGGCCTCTTCCGGGTGATACGCGAAGAGGCCGGGACTATATGTAAGCAAAGCCTTCAACCATGGCCGGGAGCAGCACAGCACGGGCAGGGTCTATTAGACTTGTCTGTTGTAACGATCAAGCGGCGAAAGGAGACGCTATGATTTTCCCCGACCTGCGCGGCTTGCCCCTGCACCGCGTGCTGGTACGTACCGTCAAGGAATTCCTCGACGACGAGATGTCCACCTATGCCTCAGCGCTGGCCTACCAGGCGCTGTTCTCGCTGTTCCCCTTCCTGTTGTTCCTGATTGCCCTGATCGGTTTCCTGCATTTGCCGGACTTTTTCTCCTGGCTGCGTCTGCAATCGGAACTGGTATTGCCGCCTCAGGCGCTGGAGCAGGTGAATCCGGTGATCGACCAGTTGCAACAATCCAAGGGTGGGCTGCTGTCGGTGGGTATCGTGATCGCCCTGTGGACCGCCTCCGCTGGCGTGCGCCTGATGATGAGCGCCATGAACGCCGCTTACGATGTGCCCGAAGGTCGCCCGGTGTGGAAGCGTATCCCGCTTTCCATTTTCTACACCGTGGGCCTGGCTGGCATGCTGCTGGCGGCCGCAGCACTGATGGTGCTGGGCCCCCAGGTGATGGAATGGATCGCCGCCCAGATCGGCATGCAGGAGTTCATCGTCACACTGTGGACCATCCTGCGCTGGCCGGTGATCATCATTCTGCTGATGGTGGCAGTGGCCCTGATCTATTACGTGATGCCTGACGTGAAACAACAGTTTCGCTTCATCACCCCGGGCTCTGTGCTGGCGGTGGTGGTGTGGATCGTGGCCTCGCTGGGCTTTGCCTACTACGTGAAGACCTTTGCCGACTACAACGCCATGTACGGCAGCATTGGTGCAATCATCGTGCTGTTGCTGTATTTCTATATTTCGGCCGCCGTGTTGTTGCTCGGCGCCGAAATGAATGCGGTGATCGAGCACATGTCAGCCGAAGGCAAGAATCCGGGCGAGAAAGACTTCGACGAAGATAAGCCCAAGGAAACCTTGACTGTACTGGGTCACGAGCACCCGAACCCGAGCAAGCCTCATAGCGTCGAGCCGAACCCCTGATGATCCGTGACATTCTCAAGATGGGCGACGAACGCCTGCTGCGCATCGCTCCGCCAGTGCCCGAGCACATGCTTGGCAGTGCCGAACTGCAGCAACTGATCGACGACATGTTCGAAACCATGCGTCACGTAGGCGGTGTGGGCCTGGCCGCCCCGCAGGTCGGCATCGACCTGCAGTTGGTGATCTTCGGTTTCGAGCGCAGTGAGCGATACCCCGAGGCCGAGGCGGTGCCGCAGACCATTCTGCTGAATCCGGTCATCACTCCGACCTCCACCGAGGTCGAGGACGGCTGGGAGGGTTGCCTGTCGGTGCCTGGCCTGCGCGGCGTGGTGCCGCGCTTCAAGCACATCGGCTACCAAGGCATCGACCCCCACGGCAACCCGATCAACCGCTTTGCCGATGGCTTCCATGCGCGGGTGGTGCAGCATGAGTGCGACCACCTGATCGGCCGGCTGTACCCCTCGCGCATCCAGGACTTTGCCAGGTTCGGCTACACCGAGGTGCTGTTCCCTGGGCTCGAGGTCAGCGACGACTGACCTCGCTGCAGGGCTACCAGGCGTTTGTTGCGCTGATAGCGAAGCAGGCGGCTGGCCAGGGCTTCTGGCAGCTGTTGGGCCAGGTCGAAGCCCAGGCGCTGGTAGAAGGGCGTCAGCTCGGGATGACAGAACAGCCAGACAGGCCCGCCAACTTGCGCCAGCGCTGTCTCGACCAACCGCGCGGCCACCCCTTGGCTGCGTCGCTGCGGGTCGACGAACAGGCCGGTCAGCCAGAACCCCTCACTCACCGCACTCAAGCTCAGCCCGGCGATGATGCCAGGGGCCCGTGCTACCCACAGTTCGGCGTCGCTTGCAGCGCGCATGCGTGAGCTGTGCTGGCGGTAGAAGTGGTCCAGCAAACGGCGTTCTGTGTCCGATAGCTTCGAACAGGACAATTGGTCAGAAATGGTGAGTCCTACCCTGAAACGTGGCCAGGGGCTCTGGCCTGATGATTTGCGGCCACTTTGTCGCAGATTGTTGCAAAACCGGCAAGGGTGAATATCCGACTCCGGGGTTCAACTATTGCTGGCCGGGAGTAGAATTTTGTTCATCCCCCCTGGCAGTACGAAGCGGGATCGGTACTTCGTGCCATCTAGACCATAGATGACAACTTCTCCGCGCCGGATACGGCAATAGAAGTCAATCGATCAGCTTGAACGCTCAAAAGGCAAAACCACATGAAACCATTACTGATTCTTGCGTTGGTCGGTATGTCCTCGTTCGCCCTCGCCGATGAGGCCAAACCCGTCTCCAGCGAGCCTGTGGCTCAGCAGTACGACTACTCGATGAACCTGGACATCAAGCGGGTGATCAACCTGTCGACCATACCCAACGTCTGCGAAGTGGTACCTGCGACCATGACCTATGAAGACCACCAGGGCCAGGTGCACACCATTCAGTACCGGGCCATGGGTGAAGGTTGCCAGCAGGGTTGACTGGTTGTGCCCGCCGCAGGCGCTGAAAACGCCGTGGCGGGCACTTGCTGGCCTTGATGCGACCTCCCAGGTGCACCGCCAATACAGATAATTTCTCCGCCTGTCGAATCCTCCGTTTCCCGTTCGACCATAGCTGAAGGCACGCGTCACACTGTGCCGCACCCCCTATGATCTGTCGGAGGAGCCCCCGATGAGCACCGCAGCCGAATCCGAAATCCGCCAATTGATCGAGCGCTGGATGCAAGCCGTGCGCGATCGCGACTTCCCGGGCATCATCGCCCCCTACGCCGACGATATCGTCGCCTTCGATGCCATCCAGGCCCTGCAATTCAAAGGCAAGTCCGCCTACACGGCGCACTGGGAAATGTGCATGGGCATGTGCACTGGCCCCATGGTCTTCGAACTTGCCGAACTTACCGTGCACGCCGCTGGCGATCTGGCCCTGGCCCATTGGCTGAACCGCTGCGGCCCAGGCGACGACGAAAGCCAGTGCGGCTTCATGCGCGCCACGGTGGGCTATCGTCGTCAAGGCGGCCAGTGGCAGGTAATCCACGAACACTGGTCGGCGCCTTTCGACATGGAAACGCAAAAAGCCCTGTTCGATCTCAAGCCCTGAGCCGTTATCGCCAAACGCACTTTGCCAATGCCCTGGAGGCGACCATGAAATACCTGTGCCTGGTCTATTGTGACGAGGGGCTGTTGCACAGCCTGCCCGACAGCCCGGCAGACGCCGAGTGCCTGGCTTACGCCGAAGCCATTCACGGTTCCGGGCGAATGCTCGCGGCCGAGGCGCTGAAGTCGGTGCAGACTGCCACCACGGTGCGCATGCGTAACGGGCACATGAGCCTGACCGACGGCCCGTTTGCCGAAACCAAGGAGCAACTGGCCGGCTTTTACCTGGTGGAGGCCCGCGACCTCAACGAAGCGCTGAATATCGCCAAGGGCATCCCTGCCGCGCGGGTCGGCAGTGTCGAGGTGCGACCAGTGCGCGAGCTGCAACCCTGACAGCCAAGGAGAACCATCAGCATGAGCCTTGCACCCATTGCGCAAGCGCAATACGAGTTGTCCATCAGCCGTCTGATCGACGCACCACCGGCCAAGGTATTCCGCGCCTGGACCGAACCCCAGTGGCTGATGCAGTGGTGGGGGCCGCACGGCATGACCACCCCGGAATGTGAAATGCAGCTGTGGGCCGGTGGCCTGTTTCGTACCCTGATGCGGGCGCCGGATGGCAGCGAGTACCCGAACCAAGGCGTTTTTCTGGAAATTGCCGCGCCACGCCGGCTGGTGTTCACCGATGCCTTCGGCCCCGGTTGGGTACCGTCGGACAAGGCCTTCATGACCGCCGTGATCAGCTTTGACGAGGAACAGGGCAAAACCCGTTACACCGCCCGTGCCTGGCACTGGAATGCCACTGACTGCCAGGCTCATGAAGAAATGGGCTTCTACCAAGGCTGGGGAGAAAGCCTGGACCGCCTGGTGGAGGTGGTGACCCAGCGGATGCCCGACTGATGACCGCATTGGCCCTGGTGCGCACCGAAGTCGAGTCCGTGTACCGGCAGGAGTCGCGGCGGATCCTGGCGACACTGATCCGCTTGCTGGGTGATTTCGACCTGGCCGAGGAGGCCATGCATGATGCCTTCTTCATTGCCGTCGAGCGCTGGCAACGCGACGGTATCCCCGTCAACCCGCGAGCGTGGCTGGTCTCTGTGGGGCGCTTCAAGGCCGTTGATGCGCTGCGCCGGCGCGCCCGCTTCGATCGCTCCCAGGCTGACTTGAGCATGCTGCTGGAGGGTCAGGCGCAGGACCCCAGTGAAGAAGAGCTGCTGGCGGATGACCGCCTGCGGCTGATCTTCACCTGTTGCCATCCGGCCCTGTCGTCCGACGCTCAGGTGCCATTGACCCTTCGCGAAGTCTGCGACCTGACCACCGAGCAGATTGCCCGGGCCTTTCTGCAAAGCCCGGCCACCATTGCCCAGCGTATCGTGCGCGCCAAGGCCAAGATCCGTGATGCCGGCATACCGTACCAGGTACCAGAGCTGAATGAGCTGCCCGAGCGCCTGGAAAGCGTGTTGCGGGTGATCTACCTGGTGTTCAACGAGGGTTATTCGGCGTCATCGGGCGAGACACTGCTGCAGCAGGCGCTGAGTGATGAAGCCATTCGCCTGGCGCGGTTGCTGGTGCAGTTGCTGCCCGACCCGGAGGCGGTCGGCCTGTTGGCGTTGATGTTGCTGCAGGCGTCCCGGCAGCGGGCGCGTATCGATGGCCAAGGCAATCTGGTGGTTCTGGAGCAGCAGGACCGTAGCTTGTGGGACCGGCAGTTCATTGCCGAGGGCTGTGATCTGGTGCGCCAGGCCCTGCAGAGCCGTGCGTTCGGGGCCTATACCGTCCAGGCGGCGATTGCTGCTGTGCATGCCGAAGCGGCGACGGCTGAAGAGACGGACTGGGGGGAGATCGTTGGGCTGTATGATGTGTTGCAGCGGTATTGGCCATCAGCGGTGGTGGAGCTGAACCGGGCGGTGGCGCTGGCGAAGCGGGATGGGCCGGAGGTTGGCTTGCGGGAAGTCGAAGGGATCCTGGCGCGGGGGGAGTTGCTGGACTATCACCTGGCACATGCGGCGCGGGCCGAGCTGCATTGCCAGCTGGGGCAGGTGGAAGCGGCGCGTGCGGCCTGGCAGAAGGCGCTGGCCTTGACACGGCAGGCGCCAGAACGGCGGCATATCGAGCGGCGCTTGCAGGCTATCGAGTGATGTGGGGGGCGCCGGCCTCTTCGCGGGCAAGCCCGCTTCCGCAGGATTCCCGCTAAATCAACGAATTAGCGGGTTACCCAGGAGAGCAGCCTCGACGAAGAGGCTGGCTGCATCACACGTCAGCTAGCCACAAAATTCGGCGGTGACACCAGCTCGACGGTCTGCTGCTTGCGCGGCGCCAGGATCTCGGCTTCACCCGCGACCACCAGCTCATCGTTCTGGTTGTACACATTGGTGGCGATGCGCACCTTGAACTTGGGCAGCTTCTCGAGGATTTCCAGGCGCACGGTCAGGGTGTCGCCAATTTTCACCGGCTTCTGGAAGCTCATTTGCTGGCCCAGGTAGATGGTGCCAGGGCCCGGCAGGGTGCAGGCCACTGCAGCACTGATCAGCGCGCCGCTGAACATGCCATGGGCAATACGCTCGCGGAACATGCTCTTGGCGGCGAACTCGGCATCCAGGTGAACCGGGTTGTGGTCACCGGACATCGCAGCGAACAGCTGGATGTCGCGTTCTTCTACGGACTTCTTGTACTCGGCCTTCTGGCCGACTTCGAGGGCTTCGTAAGGCGTGTTGGTGACCTGGGACATCGATGCTTCCTTAAGCGTTGGGCGAGGGCGACTATCATTCACTGCGCGCAGGGCGGCCAAGGGCCAGCGCCTGTTCAAGCCAGCCGAGAATGTCGGCGATGACCTCGCCACGGTTGGTTTCGTTGAGTACTTCATGCCGCGCATCAGGATAGACGCGCAACTGTACATGTCGATTGCCGGTCGCGCGCAGGGCGTCGGCCAGATGGGTGAGACGCTTGCCGGCACTGACCGGATCACATTCACCGCCGATCACCAGCATCGGCAGGTTGGGATCGATCTGCGCGAGGTTACCCGGCTGGCTGATCTGCGCCAAGCCTTGCAGCAGGTCGAGCCACAACTGGTTGGTGCAGCGAAAGCCGCATAACGGGTCATTCACGTACTGATCGACCTCGCCCGGGTCGCGGCTGAGCCAGTCGAATGCCGTGCGGTTGGGCTTGAAGGCGTTGTTGAACGAACCGAAGGACAACCATTCGATCAGTGCACTCTTGCCCAGTGGCCCCTGGCGCCAGGACTCCAGCCGGGCAATCAGCCGCGCAACGCGGTACAGCACGGCCGGTTGGTAGTTGGAGCCGCTGAGGATCGCCCCGTGCAGGCTGCCACTGTGATGCAGCAGGTAGGCCTGGGCGATGTAGCTGCCCATGCTGTGGCCGAACAGGAACAGCGGCGTGCACGGGAACTGCTGGCCGATGTGCTGGGCCACGCATCCCAGGTCGTTGACCACGGCATTCCAGCCATGATGGCGGGCGAACAGGCCGAGGTTGCCCAGTTCGGCAGTGCGCCCGTGGCCACGCTGATCGGCAGCGAACAGAGCAAAGCCGGCCTCGCTCAGGGCCTGGCCCAGGCGCTGGTAGCGCCCGGCATGCTCGGCCATGCCATGGGCCAGCAGCACCACGGCCTTTACCGGTGTGGCCGGCAGCCATTGGTATACATACAGGCTGCAGTGCTCACTGGCGGGCAGCCAGAAGGCGTCGTGGTGCATGGCGGGTCCTTGTGCGCGCGGTTACCCGAACAGTGTATGCACAACCGGCCGGATTGCAGGAGGGGCACAAATAAGATTCACAATGTTAATGGCGGGACTTGGCGTATATGCCACCTTGGGTTTACCTGCTAACGTCGAATCAACGCCTTTTCGCCAGTAGGCGGTCAGGCAAAGGACTAAAGGACGCAGTGCAGGTCCAGGCAGAGGAACAATAATAAATGCAAGCCGACTTCTGGAATGACAAGCGCCCGGCGGGCGTGCCTTCCACCATCGACATCAATGCCTACGCCTCGGTCGTCGAGGTGTTCGAACGCTCCTGCAAGCGCTTTGCGGACCGCCCGGCGTTCAGCAACCTGGGCGTGACCCTCAGCTACGCGGAACTGGAGCGCCATTCGGCAGCCTTCGCTGCCTGGTTGCAGCAGCACACCGACCTCAAGCCGGGTGAGCGCATCGCCGTGCAGATGCCCAACGTGCTGCAGTACCCCATCGCCGTTTTCGGTGCCATGCGCGCCGGACTGATCGTGGTCAACACCAATCCGCTGTACACCGAGCGCGAGATGCGCCACCAGTTCAAGGACAGCGGCGCGCGTGCGCTGGTGTACCTGAACATGTTCGGCAAGCGCGTGCAGGAGGTGCTGCCCGATACCGGTATCGAGTACCTGATCGAGGCAAAGATGGGCGACCTGCTGCCGACCGCCAAGGGCTGGCTGGTCAACACCGTGGTCGACAAGTTGAAGAAGATGGTGCCGGCCTACCAGTTGCCTCAAGCGGTGCCGTTCAAGCAGGTGCTGCGCGAGGGCCGCGGGCTGTCGCCCAAACCGGTGTCGCTGAACCTCGATGACATCGCTGTGCTGCAGTACACCGGCGGCACCACTGGCCTGGCCAAGGGCGCCATGCTCACCCACGGCAACCTGGTGGCCAACATGCTGCAGGTGCTGGCCTGCTTTTCGCAGCACGGCCCCGATGGGCAGAAGCTGCTGAAGGACGGCCAGGAGGTGATGATCGCGCCGCTGCCGCTTTACCACATCTATGCATTCACCGCGAATTGCATGTGCATGATGGTGACCGGCAACCATAATGTGCTGATTACCAACCCGCGGGATATTCCCGGCTTCATCAAGGAGCTGGGCAAATGGCGTTTCTCTGGCTTGCTGGGCCTCAATACCCTGTTTGTCGCACTGATGGACCACCCGGGCTTCCGTCAGTTGGACTTCTCGGCGCTGAAGGTCACCAATTCTGGTGGCACAGCGCTGGTCAAGGCCACCGCCGAGCGCTGGGAAAACCTTACCGGGTGCCGCATCGTTGAAGGCTACGGCCTGACAGAAACCTCGCCTGTAGCCAGCACCAACCCATACGGCCAGCTGGCGCGTCTGGGGACGGTGGGCATCCCTGTGGCGGGTACTGCGTTCAAGGTCATCGATGATGACGGCAACGAACTGCCGCTGGGCGAGCGGGGCGAGCTTTGCATCAAAGGCCCGCAGGTCATGAAGGGGTACTGGCAGCAGCCCGAGGCAACGGCCCAGGCACTGGATGCAGAAGGCTGGTTCAAGACCGGTGATATCGCGGTGATCGACCCGGACGGCTTCACCCGCATCGTCGACCGCAAGAAGGATATGATCATCGTCTCGGGCTTCAATGTGTACCCCAACGAAATCGAGGATGTGGTGATGGGGCATCCCAAGGTCGCCAACTGTGCGGCTATCGGCGTGCCGGACGAGCGTTCAGGCGAGGCGGTCAAGCTGTTCGTGGTGCCGCGCGAGGGCGGGGTGAGCGTTGATGAGCTGAAGGCCTACTGCAAGGCCAACTTCACCGGCTACAAAGTACCCAAGCACATCGTGCTGCGCGAATCGTTGCCGATGACGCCGGTGGGCAAGATATTGCGGCGGGAGTTGCGCGATATAGCTTGATACGGGGATGGCGTCTTCGCGGGTAACCCGCTCCTACACCGCCCAATGTAGGAGCGGGTTTACCCGCGAATGCCTTAAACCGCTCTAACAGGCTCTATACAGCCTTATCTGCGACATTTTGGATAATTACTCTAAAAATGACCTGTATTGTTCATTGAGTCACTTTTGTGACCGTAAGGCCTGTTTTGGCCTCTAGGCGACCCCGGACAAAGCTGTTACTCTCGGCCCGCTTCCAGATGATCCGGTTTGCAACGAACCGTCATCCCATATCAATAATAAGCGCATCGACGCGTGAATCGAACTTCGCTGTTGCTGAAGGAGTGGGCTTCCATGATCGAAAATTTTTGGAAGGATAAGTACCCAGCCGGGATTACGGCGGAAATCAATCCTGACGAATTCCCCAATATCCAGGCGGTACTCAAGCAATCCTGCCAACGCTTTGCCGACAAACCGGCCTTTAGCAACCTGGGCAAGACTATCACTTATGGCGAGTTGTATGCGTTGTCGGGGGCGTTTGCCGCCTGGCTGCAGCAGCATACCGACCTCAAGCCGGGTGACCGCATTGCCGTGCAATTGCCCAATGTCCTGCAATACCCGGTCGCGGTCTTCGGTGCCATGCGTGCCGGGCTGATCGTGGTCAACACCAACCCGCTGTACACCGCGCGGGAGATGGAACACCAGTTCAACGACTCCGGTGCCAAGGCCCTGGTGTGCCTGGCCAACATGGCTCACCTGGCCGAGAAAGTGGTGCCAAAAACCCAGGTCAGGCACGTTATCGTCACCGAAGTGGCCGACCTGCTGCCGCCACTCAAGCGCTTGTTGATCAACAGCGTGATCAAGTACGTGAAGAAGATGGTGCCGGCCTACAGCCTGCCGCAGGCCGTGCGTTTCAATGACGCCCTGGCGTTGGGCAAGGGCCAGCCAGTGACCGAAGCCAACCCGCAGGCCAACGACGTGGCGGTGCTGCAATACACCGGCGGTACCACCGGCGTGGCCAAGGGCGCCATGCTGACCCACCGCAACCTGGTGGCCAACATGCTGCAGTGCCGGGCACTGATGGGCTCCAACCTGCACGAAGGCTGCGAAATCCTCATCACCCCGCTGCCGCTGTACCACATCTATGCGTTTACCTTCCATTGCATGGCGATGATGCTGATCGGCAACCACAACGTGCTGATCAGCAACCCGCGAGACCTGCCGGCGATGGTCAAGGAACTGGGCAAGTGGAAGTTCAGCGGCTTTGTCGGCCTCAACACCCTTTTCGTTGCCCTGTGCAACAACGAGGCATTCCGTGCCCTGGATTTCTCGGCGCTGAAGATCACGCTGTCGGGTGGCATGGCCCTGCAGCTGAGTGTGGCCGAGCGCTGGAAGGCCGTTACCGGTTGCGCCATCTGCGAAGGCTACGGCATGACCGAAACCAGCCCGGTGGCGGCGGTGAACCCGTCGGAAGCGAACCAGGTGGGTACTATCGGTATTCCGGTGCCGTCGACCCTGTGCAAGATCATCGACGACGCCGGCAAAGAGCTGCCGCTTGGCGAGGTGGGCGAACTGTGCGTCAAGGGCCCGCAGGTGATGAAGGGCTACTGGCAGCGTGAAGACGCCACGGCCGAGATTCTCGACAGCGAAGGCTGGCTGAAGACCGGTGACATCGCCCTGATACAGGCCGATGGCTACATGCGTATCGTCGACCGCAAGAAAGACATGATTCTGGTCTCGGGCTTCAATGTGTACCCCAACGAGCTGGAAGATGTGTTGGCGGCCTTGCCGGGCGTGCTGCAGTGCGCAGCCATTGGTGTGCCGGACGAGAAGTCGGGTGAAGTGATCAAGGTCTTCATCGTGGTCAAGCCGGGCATGACCGTGACCAAGGAACAGGTGATGGAGCACATGCGTGCCAACGTTACCGGCTACAAGGTACCGCGCCATATCGAGTTCCGCGATTCGCTGCCAACCACCAACGTGGGCAAGATCCTGCGCCGCGAGCTGCGTGATGAAGAGCTCAAGAAGCAAGGCTTGAAGAAGATCGCCTGACTATAAGCCTGCACGCTCAGTGTGGCAGCGGCCTCGTGTCGCGAAAGGGCCGCGAAGCGGCCCTGGGATTTTGGCGGCGATGCGACAATGGTTGGGGGCGCTATGCGCCCCTTTCGCGACACAAGGCCCCACAATAAGATGCGGCGCCGTCTTCAGACATTGTGAGCCCCTGTAGGAGCGGGTTTACCCGCGAATACGGTAGTGGCGACAACGGTGAACGGCGGGTGGAGATCGGTCAGCAGGGCCGGCCCTTTCGCGGGTAAACCCGCTCCTACATCCGCGCAACTCAGCGCAGCTTCTCGAGCATCTGGTAGTACCACATCCCCGCCGCCAGCAGCGGGTTCCCCAGCAAGTCCCCCATCGGCACCCGCACATGCTTGCACTGGGCGAAGGTGTCGAACTTCTCCAGCGTCCCGGTCAACGCTTCGGCCATGATCTCGCCCATGATGTGGCTGGTGGCAATGCCGTGCCCCGAGTAACCCTGGCAGTACCACACGTTGTCCGACAGCTTGCCCAACTGCGGAATGCGGTTGACCACGATGCCCATGGCGCAGCTCCACTGGAATTCGATCGGCACCCCCTTCAATGCCGGGAAGGTGCGTTCGATGCAGGGGCGCAATTCGCCTTCGATGTCGCGTGAATCCTTGCCGGAGTAGTTGGCGCCGCCGCCGAACAGCAGGCGTTTGTCGGCTGTCAGGCGATAGTAGTCGAGGACGAAGCGGCAGTCGTACACCGCCAGGTCCTGTGGGTTGATCTGCTCGGCCAGCTCACCCAGGGGCGCGGTGGTGACGATACCGCCCATGGCCGGGAAGATCTTGCCCTTGAGCTGGCGCTTTTCCAGCTTGTGATACACATCACCGGCCAACATCACCTGGCGTGCTTCCACCCGGCCGTGGGCGGTAACCACCGCCGGGCGCGGGCCGTGGACGATGTCCAGCACTTCCGAATTTTCGAATATCAGTGCACCCAGGCCATGCGCGGCACGGGCTTCGCCCAGGCACAGGTTGAGTGGGTGCAGGTGCAGGTTGCGCAGGTTCTTCAGCGCGCCCAGATAAAGCGGGCTTTGCAGATGCTCCGCCACTGCAGAGCGGTCGAGCAGTTGCACCTGCTCGCCCATGCCACGGCGTCGTGCTTCGGCCTCGAACGCACGCAGCTCGTTCATGTGCGAAGGCTTCATGGCTGCATGCAGGTGGCCACGCTTGAGGTCGCAATCGATGCCATAGCGCGCCACGCGCTGCTCGATCACCTGGTGCCCGCGCCAGCGCAAGTGCCAGATGAAATCGTCGACTTCGGCGCCCAGGTGGTTGCGCATCTGCGCGCGCATGGCCTCGTCGCCCGACAGGCTGCCGGTGACCTGGCCACCGTTGCGCCCGCTGGCGCCCCAGCCGATGCGGTTGGTTTCGACGATGGCGACCTTCAGGCCGCGCTCGGCCAGTTCCACCGCCGTGGCCACGCCCGTAAAGCCACCGCCGATGATCGCCACATCCACCTGCACTGTGCCCTTGAGTTGCGGGTACTCGCTGTGGTCGTTGAGGGTAGCGCTGTAATAGGACGGCGCGCGCTGCGCCGGGCCGTTGTTCAATGCTGCATTCATGGGTGTTCCTTGTTATGTGGGGGCTCAGGCCTGGTGCAGGTACCAGCGCCAGTCCTGTTCGCTGACTTCGGCCATGAACTGGCGGTACTCGGCGCGCTTGACCTTCAGGTACACGCCAAGGAAGTCTTCGCCCAATGCTTCGCGGGCCCAATCGGAATGTTGCAGGGCGTCGAGGGCGGTCAGCCAGTCGGTGGGCAGGTGTTCGGTGGCCTGGGCATAGCCGTTGCCTTCAACGGGGGCGCCTGGGTCAAGCTGTTCGCGGATGCCCCGGTGGCTGGCAGCAAGGATCGCCGCTGCAGCCAGGTAAGGGTTGGCATCAGCGCCACAGATGCGGTGCTCCACATGCCGGCTGTTGGCCGGGCCACCCGGCACGCGCAGGCTCACGGTGCGGTTGTCCACGCCCCAGGTTGGCGCCAGGGGCGCATAGCTGTTGGCCTGGAAACGGCGGTACGAGTTGGCGTTGGGGCAGAACAGCAACAGCGAGTCGCGCAGGTGACGCAGCATGCCGGCCACGGCCTGGCGCAGCAACGGGGTGCCGGCCTTGTCTTCACTGGCGAACAGGTTGTTGCCAGCGCTGTCGGCCAGGCTCAGGTGCATGTGCATGCCGGTGCCGGCCAGTTGGGCGAATGGCTTGGCCATGAAGCAGGCCTGCATGCCGTGAGCATGGGCCACACCTTTTACCAGGCGCTTGTAGCGCACCGCCTGGTCCATCGCCTGCAGCGCATCGCCATGCTCCAGGGTGATTTCTACCTGGCCGGGGGCGTACTCGGAAATGGCCGTGCGCGCCGGGATGCCTTGGGCCTTGCAGGCAGCGTACAGGTCGGCGAGGAACGGTTCGATCTGCTCCAGTTCGCGCAGGCCATAGACCTGGGTGCTGCGGGGGCGACCACCATCGTTGTCCAGCGCCGGTTGTGGGCGGCCTTGGGCATCACGCTGCTGGTCAAGCAGGTAGAACTCCAGCTCGCAGGCCATCACCGGGTGATAACCGTCAGCCTTCAGCGCTTCGATGGTGCGCAGCAGCACATGGCGTGGGTCAGCGATGCTGGCCGGCAGCCCCTCGCTGGGGTGCATGCTCACCTGCACTGCGGCAGTTGGCACCCGGCGCCAGGGCAGGCGCACCAGGCTGCCGTCAAGCGGGTAGGCACGGCAGTCGATATCACCGACGTCCCACACCAGGCCGGAGTTTTCCACGTCGTCGCCATTGAGGGTCAGGCCCAGGATGGTGCTGGGCAGTGGCCGGCCGGTCTGGTACACGGCCAGCAGTTCCTCGCGGTGCAACAGCTTGCCGCGTGGCACGCCGTTGGCGTCGAGGATGAACAGTTCGAACAGCTCGATATCGGGGTTGTCGGCCAGAAAACGGGTAGCCTGCTCTACAGGGGCAAAGTGCATGATCAATTCGCTCATAGACGCGCAGGGCCACCGCGCAAGCAGGCGGCCCGGTTGAGTCAAACGGCCAGAAGGTGGCCGGGTTTGGTCACAATGGCGTGAGCGAGGTGTCCGGTGGGCGCGCGTGACGGCAGTGCCACAAGGCCCAGAAGGCGAGGATGATGTGGACCAGCGGATTTTCCCCGGCACGCCTCCGGGCCTTCGGCAGCGAAGGGCGGGACGACGGTGGGGCGATGGGCTGGGCGGGAGTCATGCCTTTGATACTCACATGCGGCGTAAGGTTGATTAAAGCAGTGAATGGCAACCTTTACATCGCACTTGGCTAAACATTCGTGTTGAAAGCATCACGGTCAAAGTGGGAGCGGCCTTGCGTCGCGAAAGGGCCGCGTAGCGGACCCCGGCCATCAGCGACCACGCAGAAATTGCTGGGGCCGCTTTGCGGCCCTATCGCGACACAAGGCCGCTCCCACAGGGAGCGTGCAGGCAGCAGAGAATCCGCAAATCTGCGACAATCGCCCGACTTTCCGAATGCCGATCATGAAAAAGCAGGCTCACCTGCATCACTAAAAAGCCCCATGACTGACCACGCCATCGACAAACTGCTGCAAAACCTCGACCACGCCATGATTGCCGACCGCCATCGCCTGCGCCGGCAACTGCACGAACTGCGCAAGCGCCCCGACGAGGCGAAGCTGGCGCAGTGGGTGGAGAAGGTCCAGGCCTCCTGCGCTCAGGTCACCGCGCGTCAGCAGAGCGTGCCGACCGTACGCTACGACGACAACCTGCCCATCGCCGCCAAGCGTGACGAAATCAAGAAGGCCCTGGCCGAAAACCAGGTGTTGGTGATTGCCGGCGAAACCGGCTCTGGCAAGACGACCCAGTTGCCGAAGATCTGCCTTGAGCTTGGCCGTGGCAGCCATGGGTTGATCGCCCATACCCAGCCACGCAGGATCGCAGCGCGTAGCGTGGCAGCGCGGGTCGCCGAAGAGCTTGGCACGCCCTTGGGCGCGCTGGTCGGCTACCAGGTGCGTTTCGAAGACCAGAGCGATTCCAACACCTTGGTCAAGCTGATGACCGACGGCATCCTCCTGGCCGAAACCCAGCACGACCGCTTCCTTGAACGCTACGACACGATCATCGTCGACGAAGCGCACGAGCGCAGCCTGAACATCGACTTCCTGCTCGGCTACCTGAAAACGTTGCTGCATCGCCGACCGGACCTGAAGCTGATCATTACCTCGGCCACCATCGACCTGGAGCGCTTTTCCAGGCACTTCGACGGCGCACCGATCATCGAGGTGTCCGGGCGCACCTTCCCGGTGGACACCTGGTACCGCCCGCTGACCAGCGAACAGGACGAAGAGGGCAACCAGATCGAGGACGACCTCACCGTCGATCAGGCCATCCTTGCCACCCTCGATGAGCTGGCACAGCACGAACGCAGCGAAGGCAAGGGCCCCGGCGATGTGCTGATCTTCCTGCCGGGCGAGCGGGAAATCCGTGATGCCGCCGAGATCCTGCGCAAGGCGCAACTGCGCCATACCGAGATTTTGCCGCTGTACGCGCGCCTGTCACCGGCCGAGCAGCAGCGTATCTTCCAACCGCACACCGGGCGCCGCGTGGTGCTGGCCACCAACGTCGCCGAAACCTCGCTGACTGTGCCGGGCATCCGCTATGTGATTGACACCGGTACTGCGCGCATCAGCCGCTACAGCTACCGCGCCAAGGTCCAGCGCCTGCCGATCGAGGCAGTGTCACAGGCCAGTGCCAACCAGCGTAAAGGCCGTTGCGGCCGGGTCGAGCCTGGCATTTGCGTGCGTCTCTACAGCGAAGAGGACTTCAACAGCCGGCCAGCGTTTACCGACCCGGAGATTCTGCGCACCAACCTGGCGGCGGTGATCCTGCAGATGTTGCACCTGCGCCTGGGTGCAATCGATGCCTTCCCGTTCATCGAGCCGCCAGATGGCAAAGCCATCAGCGACGGCTTCAACCTGTTGCAGGAGCTTTCGGCGGTCAACCGCGAGAACCAGCTGACGCCAATTGGCCGCCAGTTGGCGCGCTTGCCGATCGACCCTCGGCTGGGCCGCATGCTGCTTGAAGGCGCACGCCTGGGCAGCCTGCAGGAAGTGCTGATCGTCACCAGCGCGCTGTCGGTGCAGGACCCGCGTGAACGCCCTCCAGAACGCCAGCAGGCCGCCGATCAGGCGCACGCACAGTGGAAGGACGTGGACTCGGACTTCGCTGCGCTGGTCAACCTGTGGCGTGGTTTCGAGGAACAACGCCAGGCGCTGACCGCCAACCCGCTGCGCAACTGGTGCCGCAAGCAGTTCCTGAACTACTTGCGGCTGCGCGAGTGGCGCGATGCTCATCGTCAGTTGGCGCTGATTTGCCGCGACCTGCAACTGACGGTGAACAAGGAACCGACCGATTACCAGAAGCTGCACAAGGCAATCCTCAGCGGGCTGCTCAGCCAGATTGGCCAGAAGACCGAAGAGGGCGACTACCAGGGCGCCCGCCAGCGGCGCTTCTGGGTGCATCCGTCGTCGGGCCTGGGGCGCAAGCGCCCGCAGTGGGTCATGGCTGCCGAGCTGGTCGAAACCACCAAGCTGTATGCGCGCATGGTGGCCAAGATCGAGCCGGACTGGATCGAACCGCTGGCCGGCCACCTGATCAAGAAAAACCATTTCGAGCCGCACTGGGAGAAGAAGCGCGGGCAGGTGGTGGCCTACGAGCAGATCACCCTCTACGGGCTGATCCTGGTCGGCCGCCGGCCAGTGCACTACGGCCCGATCGACCCGGCGACCTCGCGCGAGCTGTTTATCCGCGAAGGCCTGGTGGGTGGCGAAATCCAGTCGCGGGCCAAGTGCCTGACGGCCAACAAGCGCCTGCTTGAAGAGCTGGACGAGCTGGAAGCCAAGGCTCGCCGGCGTGACATTCTGGCTGACGAAGAAACGCTGTACGCTTTTTACGAAGCGCGCCTGCCGGCAGAAATCCACCAGACGGCGACCTTCGACAGTTGGTACCGCATGGGCAGCCAAAAGGACGCCAACCTGCTGATCATGCGCGAGGAGGACGTGCTGGCCCGTGAGGCCAGCGAAGTGACCGCCGCACAGTACCCCGACAGTATGCAGGTGGGCGATTTGCGTCTGCCGCTGAGCTACCACTTCGAGCCCGGCCACCCCCGCGATGGTGTGACGGTGCGGGTGCCGGCGCCGCTGTTGCCGAGCCTGCCGGGCGAGCGCCTGGAGTGGCTGGTGCCAGGTCTGCTGGAGGCCAAGTGCGTGGCGCTGGTGCGTAACCTGCCCAAGGCCTTGCGCAAGAACTTCGTCCCGGTGCCAGACTTCGTCAAGGCTTCGCTGGCGCGCATGACCTTCGGCCAAGGGGCGCTGCCGCAGGCCCTGGGCCAGGAGCTGCTGCGCATGACCGGTGCACGTGTGTCGGACGAGGCCTGGGACGAGTCGGTCAACCAGGTCGAAGGCCACCTGCGCATGAACATCGAAGTGGTCGATGGCCAGGGCAAGTTCCTTGGCGAAGGCCGCGACCTGGCAGAACTGACCGCGCGCTTTGCTGCCGCCAGCCAGGCTGCCTTGGCCGTGCCGCGTGACGCCAAGGGTGAGCAGCCGGTGCAGGCCAAGGCCTTCAGCGAAGTGAAGCAGACCGCCCAGCAGAAGATCGCCGGCCTGTCGATGACCGTGTACCCGGCACTGGTGGAAGACAACGGCACCGTGCGTGAAGGGCGCTTCTCGACCCAGGCCGAAGCCGAGTTCCAGCACCGCCGCGCATTGCAACGGCTGTTGCTGCAGCAGTTGGCCGAGCCGGCCAAGTTCCTGCGCGGCAAGCTGCCGGGGCTGACCGAACTGGGCCTGCTGTACCGTGAAATGGGGCGGGTCGAGGCGCTGGTCGAAGACATTCTGCTGGCCAGCCTGGACAGTTGCATCCTTGAAGGCGAACAACCGTTGCCACGTGATGGCGCGGCCTTGGCCGGGCTGGCTGAACGCAAGCGCGGCAGCTGGGCCGAGCATGCCGAGCGCCTGGCCAGGCAGACCCTGGAAGTGCTGAAACTGTGGCATGGGCTGCAGAAACGCTTCAAGGGCAAGATCGACCTGAGCCAAGCGGTGGCACTGAACGACATCAAGCAGCAGCTGGGCAACCTGGTGTACCCGGGCTTCGTGCGCGAAACGCCTGGGGTGTGGTTCAAGGAGTTGCCGCGTTACCTCAAGGCGGTTGAATTGCGCCTCGAGAAACTTGGCTCGCAAGTACAGAAGGACCGGGTGTGGAGCGGCGAGCTGGCCAATTTGTGGACGCAGTACAAGGCCCGTGCCGACAAGCATGCCCAGGAAGGCAAGCGCGATGAGCAACTGACCGTGTACCGCTGGTGGCTGGAAGAGTATCGAGTGTCGCTGTTTGCCCAGCAGTTGGGGACCAAGGTGCCGATTTCTGACAAGCGATTGAGCAAACAATGGAGTCAGGTGGAAGGCTAACCTTCATTATTTGTGGCAAACTTTGGGGCGTTTGGGGCCGCTTTGCGGCCCTTGGCGGGTAAGCCCGCCCTGCGGGGGTAAATGTACGCCCCTGAATTGGCACTAAAGTGCCATTAACCTGTCATATTCCCAGCCAGCGCCTTGTGGCGATGGCCTTTGACCAGAGGAACGACCGTGCATAACGTCGTGATCAGCGGCACCGGCCTGTACACCCCGGCCCAGAGCATTTCCAACGAAGAGCTGGTGGCTTCCTTCAACGCCTGGTCGCAGCAGTTCAACCAGGACAACGCTGCCGCCATCGAGCGCGGAGAGGTCGAAGCGGCGCCGCTCTCCGACCCGGCGTTCATCGAAAAGGCCTCGGGCATCAAGAGCCGTTTTGTCATGGACAAGGCCGGTATCCTAGACCCGCAGCGCATGAAGCCGCGCCTGCCCGAGCGCAGCAACGATGAACCGTCGGTGCTCTGTGAAATGGCCGTGGCCGCTGCCCGTCAGGCCCTGCAGCGCGCTGGCCGAACGGCGGCCGATGTCGACGGGGTGATCGTCGCCTGCTCCAATTTGCAGCGCCCGTACCCGGCCATCGCCATCGAAGTGCAACAGGCATTGGGTATCCAGGGTTTTGCCTTCGACATGAACGTGGCCTGCTCGTCGGCCACCTTCGGCATCCAGACCGCCGCCAACAGCGTAGCGCTGGGCCAGGCGCGGGCAGTGCTGATGGTCAACCCCGAAGTGTGCACTGGCCACCTCAACTTCCGTGACCGCGACAGCCATTTCATATTTGGCGATGCTGCCACCGCCGTGTTGCTGGAGCGTGCCGACCAGGCCACTTCGGCGCACCAGTTCGACGTCGTCAGCAGCAAGCTCTGGACTGAGTTCTCCAACAACATCCGCAACAACTTCGGCTTCCTCAACCGTGCGGCGGAAGAGGGCGAAGGCGCTGCGGACAAGCTGTTCATCCAGGAAGGCCGCAAGGTGTTCCGCGAGGTGTGCCCGAAGGTGGCCGAGCTGATCGGTGAGCACCTGCAGGAGAACGGGCTGCAACCGGGCGACGTGAAGCGCTTCTGGCTGCACCAGGCCAACCTCAGCATGAACCAGCTGATCGTCAAGAAACTGTTGGGGCGTGAGGTGGCCGAGGAAGAGGCACCGGTGATTCTGGACCGTTACGCCAATACCAGCTCGGCGGGGTCGGTGATTGCCTTCCACCTGTACCAGGATGACCTGGCAAAGGGCTCGTTGGGCGTGTTGAGCTCGTTTGGTGCGGGGTATTCGATCGGTAGCGTGATTTTGCGCAAGCGCTGATTGAGCAGAAGCCTGTTCCGGCCCTTTCGCGGGTAAACCCGCTCCTACGACGGGCCGTGCCGGACCGCCCATGCGTGTACACCACCGACCGTTGTAGGAGCGGGTTCACCCGCGAATACGGTAGCGCCGGCACCGGTGAACGCCCGGTAGAAAGTGGCCGATGCATTTCTGGCAGGCAAAAAAGCGGGAAACGCCGGATGGGGTCGGCATTTCCCGCTTCAGGTGAAGCAGAGCAGGGTGTCGCTTAGAACTTGGCTTCCAGATCAACCTGCAGGGTGTCTACGTCAGCATTGCTGTTCGGCAGCTGCGACAGGTCGGTCTTGGCCATCAGATAGGCAGCACCCAGGGAGAAGTTCTTGTCGATCTCGTAACCGACCTTGAACTTGTGACCACGCGAACCGGTGAAGCCGTTGCCGAAGTCCGAATCGGTGAACAGGCTGACCACCGCGTTACGCTGCACATCGCGGTAGTTGTAGTCCAGGCTCCAGGCGCCCATTTTGGTTTTCAAGCCAGCCAGCCAGGCCTGATCTTCGCCATCGGTGCTCTCGGTATTCTTCACGTACTGGCCATAGGCCGACAACGGAATGGCCAAGCCGGTGAAGTCGATCTGGCCAAAGCCTTCCACCAGATTGAACTCGTTGGTGGTGTTGCCGAACGACTGCAGGATGGCTGCTTCCTTGTCGTTGTCGTAACCATAGATGCTGGCACCCACGGTGAGCTTGAGCACGTCGGCCGGCGCAAACTTGGCGCCCAGCTGGCCGTGGTAGACCTGCGCATCGTGCTTGTACTGGACGCCGTCACCATCGACGTTATCCTTCAGGGTGTACTGACCGGCGCTGGCAAAGACCTCGGCCCCGCCCAGGTCAGCCTTGTAAGTGGCAGCCACACCTTCCGGGTTGATGTCGCCATCCCAGATGATGTCGCCCATGCTCACCCAAGGCTGTGGCATCTTGCCGCCAATCAGGTGCAGGTTAGGGACTGCAGTCGGGTGCCAGTCGAGGTAGGCCAGGTCGACCCACAGCGACTTCTTGTCGAAGTAGTTATCGAGGCTCTGGTTGGTCGAGCGCCGGTCGGCGCTGCTGCCAGTGGCTATACGAACCCCTGCGTCGACCTGCGGGTTGATCTCGCTGTAGAAGCCGACACGGGCACGCACGCGCTGGCGATCCTGGTTGCCGCTGCTGCTGTTCGGGTCGTCGACGTTGACGTCTTCGTAACGCAGGCGCACGTCACCTTTGATCTGGGTCTTGGCGGCCCATGCCACTTTTTGTTCGAAGGAGCTCATACGTTCGGACTGAGCTTTCTGGTCGGCCTTTTCCTTGGTTTCTTTTGCCAGGTCGCCCTGCAGTTCGTTGTACTGCGCCTGGTTGATCGAGCCATTGGCGCGGAGCATTTCGAGCAGCTTGGCGTCGACAGCAGCACTGGCCGGGGCACTCAGGGCCAGCATCATGCCGGTGAGGCTTACTCCGGTAAGTGTGGAAACAAGACGCATAAGGTTCTCCCTACTGAAAAAAATGGGGGAGGCTCAAGCGCCTGCCCCTGCATTGGCATGTCTTCGGAAAGGGCCTGAGTAGACAGGTTCTGTGGATCCGGAAAACAGGCGCAAGTATTGCGGGGGCCAATGACAGATTAATGTCTGATTAGTGGCACTGTTGTTAAGTAATTGAGAATGAAGGGATCAACCCGTCGATCGTCATTTGAGCGGCGGGCCTTCCTTGGGGATACTGACGGTCTTCAGACAGCGAGCCGAAAACGTGACCAGCCTGTACAGCCTTGCCCATCTGCGTGATCTTCCGACGGCCACCTGGGATGCCCTTGTGCCAGCCGGTCAACCCTTCCTGCGCCATGCTTTTCTCAGTGCAATGGAGGACAGCGGCAGCGTGGCGCGCAACACCGGCTGGGCCAGCGAGCACCTGGTGCTGGAGCGTGACGGGCAGGTGCGGGCGCTGTTGCCCGCGTACCGCAAGTGGCACTCGTTTGGCGAGTATGTGTTCGATCATGGTTGGGCCGATGCTTGTCAGCGGGCCGGTATCGCCTACTATCCAAAACTGCTTGGCGCTGTACCGTTCAGTCCGGTCAGCGGCCCTCGGCTGCTGGCGGCCGATCCGGCTGACGGTTTGTTGATGCTGCAGGCCCTGCCGGAGTATCTGGGCAAGGGTGGGCTTTCCGGAGCGCACATCAACTTCACCGACCAGGCGCTGGACGCGCAGTTGGCGGGCCTGCCAGGGTGGATGGAACGCCTGGGTTGCCAGTTTCACTGGCAAAACCGGGGGTATCGCGACTTCCAGGACTTTCTCGACAGCCTCAGCTCGCGCAAGCGCAAGCAGATGCGCAAGGAGCGCGAGCAGGTGGCCGGGCAGGGCATCGAATTCCGTTGGTACCGCGGCGAAGAGCTGGACGAGGCGCAGTGGGACTTCGTCTTCCTGTGTTACGCCAACACCTATGCGGTACGCCGCCGGGCACCTTACCTGACCCGCGAATTCTTCAGCCTGCTGGCCGAACGCATGCCCGAAGCGGTGCGCGTGGTGATGGCGCGCCAAGGCGGGCGTGATGTGGCAATGGCCCTGAGCCTGGTGGGGGGGGACAGCCTGTTTGGCCGCTATTGGGGCTGCCTGGATGAGTTCGATCGGCTGCATTTCGAGACGTGTTTCTACCAGGGCATGGACTTTGCCATTGCCGAGGGTTACCAGCGTTTCGATGCCGGGGCGCAGGGCGAGCACAAGCTGATTCGCGGGTTCGAGCCGGTGTTGACGCGGTCCTGGCATTACCTGCTGCACCCGGGGTTGCGGCGGGCGGTGGAGGACTTTCTGCTCCAGGAACGGGAAGGGGTCAAGGGGTATGCCGAGGAGGCGCGGGGGATGTTGCCCTACCGCCGGGACTGATCTGGGTTGCCTGTGCCGGCCTTTTCGCGGGTAAACCCGCTCCTACAACGGCCTGTGTTCAACCCACGGTGTGTGTCCACCGCAGATCAGTGTGTAGGAGCGGGTTTACCCGCGAAAAGGCCGCACAGGTGTCAGTCGACCCCGACAAAGCCTCCGGTCTGGTGGTGCCACAATCGGGCATACAGCCCTTGCTGCTCCAGCAACTCACTGTGGCTGCCACTCTCGGCAATTCGCCCCTTGTCCAGCACCACCAGCCGGTCCATCCGGGCAATGGTCGACAGCCGGTGGGCGATGGCAATCACCGTCTTGCCCTGCATCAGCGTCTCCAGGCTTTCCTGGATCGCCGCTTCCACTTCCGAATCCAGCGCCGAGGTGGCTTCGTCCATGATCAGGATCGGCGCATTCTTCAACAGTACCCGGGCAATGGCGATGCGCTGACGCTGACCGCCCGACAACTTGACCCCGCGCTCCCCCACATGGGCATCGAAGCCGGTACGCCCCTGGGCGTCCGACAGTTGCGGGATGAACTCGTCGGCGCGGGCACGGCGCACGGCTTCTATCAACTCCGCCTCGCTGGCGTCTGGGCGACCATACAGCAAGTTGTCGCGGATCGAACGGTGCAGCAGCGAGGTGTCCTGGGTGATCATGCCGATCTGCGCACGCAAGCTGGCCTGGCTGACCTCGGCAATGTCCTGGCCGTCGATCAGGATGCGCCCACCCTGCACGTCGTACAGGCGCAACAGTAGGTTGACCAAGGTCGACTTGCCTGCCCCGGATGGGCCGATCAAGCCAATTTTCTCACCAGAGCGGATGTCCAGGTTGAGCCCTTCGATGACATTGGCAGCCTTGCCGTAATGGAAGTCGACGTCATCGAAACGCACCGCGCCGCGGCTGACCTTCAGTGCCGGCGCATTGGGCGGGTCGGTGACGGTGACCGGCTGGGCGATGGTCTGCAGGCCGTCCTGCACCATGCCGATGTTCTCGAAAATGCCGTTGACCACCCACATGATCCAGCCTGACATGTTGACGATGCGGATCACCAGGCCAGTGGCCAGGGCGATGGCGCCAACGGTGATCAGCGACTGGCTCCAGAGCCACAGGGCAAGGCCGGTGGTAGTGACCACCAGCAGGCCATTGAGCGTGGTGATGACCACGTCCATGCTGGTGACCACCCGTGAGGCCAGCTGGGTTTTTTCGGTTTGTTCGCGGATTGCTTCGCGAGCGTATTGCTGTTCGTAGTCGGTGTGGGCGAACAGCTTGAGGGTGGCGATGTTGGTGTAGCCATCGACGATACGCCCCATGAGCTTGGAGCGGGCGTCGGAAGAAATCACCGAGCGTTCCTTCACCCTCGGCACGAAGTAGCAGAGCGCGGCGATGTAGCCGATGATCCACATCAGCAGTGGCAGCATCAGGCGCCAGTCGGCCTCGGCAAACAACACCAGCGACGTAATGGCGTAGATCAGCACATGCCATAACGCGTCCACGGCCTGCACGGCGGAGTCGCGCAGCGAGTTGCCGGTCTGCATGATGCGTTGGGCAATGCGCCCGGCAAAGTCGCTCTGGAAGAAGTTCAGGCTCTGCTTGAGCACGTAGGTATGGTTCTGCCAGCGGATCAGGCTGGTCATGCCAGGGTTGATGGTCTGGTGCACCAGCAGGTCATGCAGGCCGAAGAACACTGGCCGCAGCAGCAGGATCACCACCAGCATCCAGATCAGCTCGCCGCTGTGCTCGCTGAAGAAGTTGGCATTGGGCGTACCCTGGGCCAGGTCGATGATGCGGCTGAGGTAGCTGAACATCGCCACCTCGATCAGCGAGGCGAACAGGCCAACCACCAGCAGCGCGAGAAAAGCAGGCCATACCTGGCGCAGGTAGTACAGATAGAACGGCCACACCGTGCTCGGTGGGGCTTCGCTCGGTGCCGCGCGGAAAATATCGATCAGTCTTTCGAAACGACGGTACAGCATGGTCGACAACACTCCTGTTCGTCCGACCCTCAGGCGGTTTCACATCCTTGTGAAGCCTGCAGTCAGTCGATACGTTTGGCAGACTTGATATAGACCGGATCGGCCGGTACGTCGCGCATGCCTTTTTTGATGGTGGTGGGCGAGTTGACGATCTGGTCGACCACTTCCATGCCCTTGGTCACTTTGCCGAACACGGCGTAACCGGCGTCGCGGCCCGGGTTGAGGAAGTCGTTGTCGGCGACGTTGATGAAGAACTGGCTGGTGGCTGAATTCGGGTTGGACGTGCGCGCCATCGACAGTGTGCCGCGGGTGTTCTGCAGGCCGTTGCTGGCCTCGTTCTTGATCGGGTCGTTGGTGTTCTTCTGCACCATCTGGTCAGTGAAACCGCCGCCCTGGACCATGAACCCCGGGATCACGCGGTGGAAGATGGTGTTGTTGTAGAAGCCGCTGTCGACGTACTCCAGGAAGTTCTTGGTACTGATCGGTGCCTTCTCGGCGTTCAGCTCGATTTCGACCTGGCCGAAGCTGGTGTCCAGCATGACGTGCGGGGTCTTGTCGGAAGCCATGACACTGGTGGCGAAGGCAACCGAGCAGGCGGTGAGCAGGAGTTTTTTCAGCATGGGCTCAAAGATCCTTGAGAGGTGGAAGCGGCTGCGAGGAACTGCAGCAGGGTCTGGTTGAAGACCTCGGGTTGATCGAGGGGTGTAGCGTGCCGGGAATCGTCGACGACGACCAGCCTGGCGTTGGGTATTAGGGCGACGTAGCGCTCTTTGAGTTGTATCGGCGTGTAATCGTGGTCGGCGGCGATCACCAGGGTAGGGCAGCGAATCTGCCCGATGCGTTCCTGCACACCCCAGTCGACGATAGCGTCGAAGCTCTTGAGGTAGGCGCGTTTGTCGTTGCGCGCCCAGCGCTGGGCCATCTTCTGCCGCAGGTCTGCTTGTTGTGGTTTGGGGAACAGTCGCTCGGCCAGCCCCTTGCCGACGGTTTCGACACTGAGGACGCGCGCCAGGCTCCAGCGCTTGAACCACCATAGCCAGTCACTGCGGGTGCGGCGCTTGACCTCGGGGGCGCTGTTGACGATGCACAGGCTGCGCAACCATTGCGGGTGGTCGACGGCAAACTGGAAGCCGACCATGCCGCCCATGGACAGGCCGACGAAGTGCACCGGGCCTGTGTGCAAGTGTTCGAGCAGGGCCAGCAGGTCGGCACTGAAGGTGGCGATCTGGTAACCGTCAGCGGGTTTGTCGGAGCGACCGTGGCCGCGGATGTCCATAAGGATCACCCGATAGTGGCGGCTGAGCACTGGCACCTGCAACTCCCAGTCCTGGCAGCTGGAGCCCAGCCCGTGCAGCAATACCAGGGGTTCGCCCTGGCCATATTCCTCGTAATGCAGTGTGCATCCTTCGTGTTCGAAATAGGCCATGGGCGCGGTCCTCTCAGGCTTGCGGGGGGGCTGCGAAGGGCACGTCCAGTGGCGCGGTGTCAAAATTGCGCAGCAGGTCGATGAGAATCTGCGTGGCCGGGCCCAGGGTCTTCTCTTTGCTCGAGTAAAGGTAGAACAGTGGGTGGCGGCTGCCACCCTGATCCAGCGGCAAGGGCTTGAGCACGCCTTCGCGCAGTTCACGCTCGATCATGTGACGGGGCAGCCAGGCAAAGCCCAGGCCGCTACTGACGAAGGTGGCGGCGGTGCCCAGGCTGCCGACAGTCCAGCGCTGCTCGGCGCCCAGCCAGCCTACGTCACGCGGTTGGGCGCGGCCGGAATCGCGGATCACCACCTGCAGCTGGCTTTCCAGGTCCTGGAAGGTCAGTTCACGTCCCAGGCGGTGCAGGCTGTGCTCGGGGTGGGCGACGGCGATGAACTCCACGGCGCTCAATTCGGCACCCAGGTAGCCGCCGATGCTGTAGCTGCTGATGGCCAGATCGGCGATGCCTTCGTGCATCACTTCCTCCACGCCAGACAGCACCTCTTCACGCAGGCGCACCCGGCAGCCGCGGCTTTGCGGCATGAACGCAGCCAGCGCGCGCACCAGGCGGGCACTGGGGTAGGCGGCATCGACCACCAGGCGCACCTCGGCTTCCCAGCCTTGTTCCATGTGGTGGGCCAGGTCTTCGAGCTGGCTGGCCTGTTTGACCAGGTGGCGCGAGCGGCGCAGCAGCACATTGCCGGCCTCGGTCAGCACCGCCTTGCGGCCATCGATGCGCAACAGCGGCACGCCCAGTTGCTCCTGCATGCGGGCCACGGTGTAGCTGACCGATGACTGCGAGCGGTGCAAGGCCTCGGCGGCCTGGGCAAACCCGCCGTGATCGACCACTGCTTGCAGGGTTCGCCACTGGTCAAGGGTTACGCGTGGCGCTTTCATCTTTCGCTCCTGTTGTCCTAAGCTGCGCTCTTTCAAGGAGAACGGCCCATGAAGAAATGTTGTGCGGCAATACTGATGTGCCTGCCCCTCGGGGCCATGGCTTATCCCATCGATGTAGAGAAGGAGCTGACCGGGGTCAAGCTCGACTACACCGCCTATGACACGGCCTATGACATTGGCGCCATCACCCTCAACAACTATGGGCAGGTCCCGGCGGCGTGCAAGGTGACCTTTCGCAATGGGCCGGAGGCACCGCGGGTGCGCCGGGTGAACGTACCGGCAGGTAAAAGCGTCGATGTCACCGCCAAATTCAATCGACAAATCATCAAACTGCGCATCGCCTTGAACTGCAGTGCGGAATAAACTGATTAATCGATAGATTGGACCCACTTTTTACGCTTTTTTATCGATAGGTCAAGCCTTAATCTCACCTCCATCGAATCGCTCCCTTTTTGCCGATGGAGGCACCCCATGTCCCGCGTACTGATCATCGAAAGCAGCGCCCGCCAGCAGGATTCCGTTTCCCGTCAGCTGACCAAGGATTTCATCCAGCAATGGCAGGCCGCTCACCCAGTCGATCAGATCAGCGTGCGTGACCTGGCTGTAAACCCGGTGCCGCACCTGGACGCCAACCTGCTGGGTGGCTGGATGAAGCCCGAAGAACAGCGCACCGCCGCCGAACTGGAGGCCCTGGCCCGTTCCAACGAGCTGACGGATGAATTGCTGGCTGCCGACGTGCTGGTGATGGCGGCGCCCATGTACAACTTCACCATCCCCAGCACTCTCAAGGCCTGGCTGGACCACGTGCTGCGTGCGGGTATCACCTTCAAGTACACCCCGACCGGCCCGCAAGGCCTGCTGACCGGCAAGCGCGCCATCGTCCTGACTGCCCGCGGCGGCATCCATGCTGGTGCCAGCAGTGACCACCAGGAACCGTACCTGCGCCAGGTAATGGCTTTCATCGGCATCCACGATGTCGACTTCATCCATGCCGAGGGCCTGAACATGAGCGGCGAGTTCCACGAGAAGGGCGTCAACCAGGCCAAGGCCAAGCTGGCGGCGGTGGCCTGAGGCTCACGAATTCCCAACCCTGACACCTGTTTTTGCTCCTTTGGGTGTACCTGCCCGGCTTGTATGGCCGGGTTTTTTTATGCCTGGGGTTTTGAGGTCGCCAGTGCCGGCCTATTCGCTCGCCGGAAGATATGCAGGTCCCTGTGGGAGCGGGCGTGCCCGCGAAGAGGCCGGTACAGCCCCTACATTCCTCATGGTTGAACTCATTCGCCGCAACCCGCTAAGGTCGCCGCCTTGATTCACGAGAGGCAACCATGGGCTACCTGATAATCGTCGCGCTGATCCAGGCGTTTTCCTTCAGCCTGATCGGCGAGTACCTGGCCGGGCACGTTGACAGCTATTTCGCGGTGCTCGCGCGGGTACTGCTGGCTGGCCTGGTGTTTCTGCCGCTGACCCGCTGGCGCCACGTCGAGCCGGGCTTCATGCGCTGGATGCTGCTGATCGGTGCGTTGCAGTACGGCATCACCTACGTTTGCCTGTACCTGAGTTTCCGCGTGCTTACCGTACCGGAGGTGCTGCTGTTCACGATCCTCACGCCGCTACACGTGACCTTGATCGAAGATGCCCTGAACCGGCGCTTCAACGCTTGGGCGCTAGTGGCCGCGCTGGTCGCAGTGGCCGGCGCCGCCGTGATCCGCTTCGACAGCATCAGCGGCGAGTTCTTCATCGGCTTCCTGCTGCTGCAACTGGCCAACTTCACCTACGCTGCCGGCCAGGTGCTGTACCGTCACCTGGTCGCTCGCTACCCCAGTGACCTGCCACACTACGCCCGCTTCGGGTACTTTTACCTCGGCGCGTTGCTGGTGGTGCTGCCGGCCTTCTTGCTGTTCGGCAACACTCAGCACCTGCCGAGCACGGATGTGCAATGGCTGGTGCTGCTGTTCCTGGGCCTGTGCCCGACGGCGCTGGGGCTGTACTGGTGGAACAAAGGTGCATGCCTGGTTTCTGGCGGTACGCTGGCGGTCATGAACAACCTGCATGTGCCGGTAGGGCTGCTGCTGAACCTGTTGATCTGGAACCAGCACGAGCCGCTGGGGCGGCTGTTCATCGGTGGGGGGATCATCCTGGCGTCGGTGTGGCTGAGCCGCCTGGGTGGGCGCGCACAGGCGCCGCTGGCCGGCAAGGCCTGACGCGCCCTTTGATCCGGGGGCTGCTAGGCAGCCCCGGCACTCTCAAGCTTCGCTCACTTCTTCCAGGCGATGCGGCAGCGCTTCAACCGAGCGCCCCGCCAACCCCACCCGCATGTCATTGCCACTCGGCTGCTGATACAGGCTCAAGCCGAACTCCGGCAACACTGCCAGCAGGTAGTCGAAAATATCCCCCTGAATCCGCTCGTACTCTTCCCACGCCGTGGTGGTAGTGAAGCAGTAAATCTCCAGCGGCACGCCTTCGGCCGTGGTCTGCATCTGCCGCACCATGCAGGTCATGTTCTTGTGCACGTTGGGGTGGTTCTGCAGGTAAGCCAGGGCAAAGGCACGGAAGGTACCGATATTGGTCAGCTTGCGGCGGTTGGCCGACAGCTCCGCCACCGGCCCCAGCGCCTCGTTCCAGCTCTGCAGTTCCTGGCGCTTTGCGGTCAGGTAGTCACCCAGCAGCCGCACCTGGTTCAGGCGCTGCTCTTCTTCGCGGGAGAGAAAGCGTACGCCGCCGGCGTCGATGAACAGGCTGCGCTTGATCCGTCGGCCACCGGACTGCTGCATGCCGCGGTAATTGCGGAATGACTCGCTCATCAGGCGCCAGGTGGGGATGGAAACGAGGGTCTTGTCGAAGTTCTGCACTTTCACCGTGTGCAAGGTGATGTCTACCACGTCGCCATCGGCGCCTACCTGCGGCATTTCGATCCAGTCACCCACATGCAGCATGTCGTTGCTGGTCAACTGCACGCTGGCGACGAATGACAGCAGGGTGTCCTTGTACACCAACAGCAGCACCGCCGACATCGCACCCAGGCCGGACAGCAGCAACAGCGGCGAGCGGTCGATCAGGGTGGCGACGATGACGATCGAGGCGAAGATCCACAACATCAACTTGGCCAGTTGCACGTAGCCCTTGATCGAGCGGGTGCGGGCGTGTTCGGTGCGGGCATAGATGTCGAGCAGGGCATCCAGCAGGCACGACAGCGCCATGGTCATGAACAGCAGGGTAAAGGCCAGGGCGACATTGCCGAGGAAGTGCTGGGCGGTGTCGGACAGCTCAGGCACCAGCTTCAGGCCGAATTGCAGCACCAGTGACGGGGTCGTTTGTGCCAGGCGGTGGAATACCTTGTTGTGGCGCAGGTCGTCCAGCCACTTCAGCGCATGCTGACGGGCCAGCAGGCGCCCGCCTTGCAGTACCAGGAAGCGCGCCAGGCGGCCGACTATCAGGGAAATGAGCAGCAGTGCCGCCAGGCCGATGGCGGCGTGCAGCATTGGATGTTGGTCGAGGGTGCCCCACAGGTCGAGGGAATCACGCCAGATTTGTTGGATATCCATGGGCTTGCGTACAGTCTTGTTGCGAAACGAAGCTGTATTAGAGCGCGGATAGCGACAAAGTTGCCAAAAGAAATTCGGCTAAGGCGGCAGAAAACGTTACCCTATGCAACTGAATTTCCCGCACTTGTCTGAGGTTACCTCCGTGTTCTCCCAATTCGCCCTGCATGAACGCCTGCTTAAAGCCGTGGCCGAGCTTAAATTTGTCGAGCCAACCCCGGTGCAGGCCGCGGCCATCCCCCTGGCCCTGCAAGGGCGTGATCTGCGTGTGACTGCGCAGACCGGCAGCGGCAAGACGGCGGCCTTCGTATTGCCGCTGCTCAACCGTCTGGTCGACCTCAGCGGCCCGCGTGTCGAGATTCGCGCGTTGATCCTGCTGCCGACCCGTGAACTGGCCCAGCAAACCCTCAAGCAGGTGCAGCTGTTCTCGCAGTTCACCTACATCAAGTCGGGCCTGGTTACTGGCGGTGAAGACTTCAAGGAACAGGCCGCCATGCTGCGCAAGGTGCCCGACGTGCTGATCGGCACCCCGGGTCGCCTGCTCGAGCAGCTCAATGCGGGTAACCTCGACCTGTCCCACGTGCAGGTCCTGATTCTGGACGAAGCCGACCGCATGCTCGACATGGGCTTTGCCGAAGACATGGAGCGCCTGTGCAAGGAGTGCGAAAACCGCGAGCAGACCTTGCTGTTCTCGGCTACCACCGGTGGCGCGGCCCTGCGCGATATCATCGGCAAGGTGCTGAAAGACCCTGAGCACCTGATGCTCAACAGTGTCTCGCAACTGGCCGAAGGCACCCGCCAGCAGATCATCACCGCCGACCACGACCAGCATAAAGAGCAGATCGCGCAGTGGTTGCTGGCCAATGAAACCTTCGACAAGGCGATCATCTTCACCAATACCCGTGCCATGGCCGACCGTATCTATGGTCACCTGGTGGCCAAGGACGTGAAGGCTTTCGTGCTGCATGGCGAAAAGGACCAGAAGGACCGCAAGCTGGCCATCGAGCGCTTCAAGCAGGGCAGCTCCAAAGTGCTGGTTGCGACCGACGTGGCAGCCCGTGGCCTGGATATCGACGGCCTGGACCTGGTGATCAACTTCGACATGCCACGCAGCGGTGACGAGTACGTCCACCGTGTGGGCCGTACCGGCCGTGCCGGTGGTGAAGGCCTGGCGATCTCGCTGATCACCCACAACGACTGGAACCTGATGTCGAGCATCGAGCGCTACCTCAAGCAGCAGTTCGAGCGCCGGGTCATCAAGGAAGTGAAGGGCACCTACAACGGGCCGAAGAAGGTCAAGGCCTCGGGCAAGGCGGCCGGTAGCAAGAAGAAAAAGGTCGAGAAGAAGACTGGCGACAAGAAAGCTGCCGCCAAGCGCAAGCCTACTGCCAAGCCGAAGGCCAACGCGCCTCTGGCCAGTGCTGACGGCCTGGCGCCGCTGAAGAAGCGCAAGCCTGCTGCTGAATAATACTCACGCAGGCCCTTTGCAGAAGCGACGCAAGTTCGCATCTGCGAAGGGCGTGCGCAGGCGACGAACGATCACTCCGCCTTTTTCTCTGCCTGTTTCAACTCCTTGATCCGCTGGTCGATCAGCTGACACTTGTCGGGCAAGTCCTTGCTCGCCGTCCCCAGATCCATCCCCTGAAGCTCATCATTGATCTCCTTGGCCTTTTGCGGGTTCTGCTCGGTCAACTGAGTGACCAGCCCGGCCAGCTCCTCACGTTTCTGCGTTGCTTCTTCACGTGTGCATGCCCAAGCGGGCAGGGCGCAGAGCAGGGCAGTGGCACAGGCTATGGGCAGTAGCGGTTTCATCCTTCCAACCTCCGGCGGTAGTGATGCCCGGTGGAGGGCTGTGGGGGCAGGGAAGTTCAGGGCTTGCGACCGATGGAAGATTTCTTTGGTGGTGGTCCTTGGGAGACCGAGCGCCGCGCGGGCGGCGCTCGATTTGCGCAATCTCCCCACACACAATCCGCAGCCCTTTTTCCCCAGTATCGCGTGCAGAGATTTTTTGTCGTCACAACGGTCTTGGTCGAGATCTAAAAATTTGCTCGAACCCTTTGAGAGCGGGCTGACTTCATCGGCAAATCTGTAAGCAATTTCCCAAAGTAGCCTTGTTTGCTCGCGTTCTATTGCCCCGCCAGGTGTGGGGAGCTAGGGTCAATCGCACCTGAGGGCACGCAGCGCAATCCGCCCTTCGCCTTCGGGAACTACCTCAAGACGGCGATCTCGAAATGCCGTCGTTATCAGCCCAATCCTTACCAAGGAGAGGTAAGCATGGCCTTCGATGCTTATATTCAAATCGCAGAGATCACTGGCGAAGCACTGGACGAGCAGTACGCCAACTGGATCGAGATCATCGGCTACAAGTTCGGCGCCAACCAGAGCACCTCTGCCACCGCAAGCTCCGCGGGCGGCGCATCTTCCGGGCGGACCACGCTCACCAACTTCACCTTTACCAAGTATCTGGACAGCGCCAGCTGCAAGCTGCTTGAGGCCAGCTGTGCCGGCCAGCACCTGAAGGAAGTGAAGCTGGTGGTGTGCCGGGCCGGTACCGAAAAGCTCAAGTACTACGAAGTCATTCTCGAAGAAGTGATCATCGCCGATTACGCCCAGAGCGCCAGCGCCGGGGTGCCGATAGAAGTGATTCAATTGAACTACGGCCGCATCAAGACCACCTATACGCGGCAGAAGCGCCGCGACGGCAGCGCGGGCGGCAACGTGACCGGCGGCTGGGACCGCATCGCCAACAAGAAGTATGCGTGAGGTGCGACCATGTCCGAGGCACGCAGCTTTATCAATCCTCAGGCGCAATCGTTGAGTCGCTGAAGGCCGGCACGCCCATGTCGGCCAATCAGCGGGCCAAGTTTGATGTGCTAAATGCGCATATCGCCAATGGCGTGGTTGTTGGAGGGGAACTGGTGATTGTTGGTGACCCCAGTACGCCATTGTGTACGAGCCATGAGGCTTTTTTAATGGCGAAGGCAGCGGGAATACATCATCAGCTGGAGGTCAATGGTGCTGGGGTGGATGACTTCTTTCTGGACAACTACGAGATGCTGAAAAGTTTCCTCACCCACGCCTCCATGGGGGCTGGCGCTGTAAGCGATGGCTGGAGTAGGCACCTTGAGTCGATCAAGAAGACCCTGGAAGATATTGAGGTCTTACATCGTCAATATTTGAGAGATGGCACATTTAAGGGGCGTAATGAGTTTTATGCCAGGCGAATGACCTTATTCATGAAGCTAGAAGAGCAGCTGAATAAATTGGCTGCGTACGGTTCAGGCCTGCGAAATAGAGGTTCGGTGAAGAGAGTCCTCGAGATATCAACCAAGAGCTACCTGCATACGGGTGAGATTGCTGGGTACGCCGAGAAGATCGCAGGAATCTCGAGAGCAGCCAATTTGATAAAGAAGGGTACTTATATCGGCTTGGGGCTCGACGTGGCTTCAACAGGGCTAAGTATTCATCATGCATGTACCTTTGGACGCTCTGAAGACTGCAGAAAGGCCAAGTATGTGGAAGGCGTCTCTCTGGTTGGCAGTACGGGGGGATCGATCACTGGCGGGGCGATTGGTGGATTTCTAGGGGGAACTGGTTGCGTGCTTTTCCTTGGAGTGACGACAGGCGGTCCGGGGGCTCTCGCGTGCACTGTCATTGGCGGTGCCGTGGGTGGCGCTACAGGCGGTTCGATCGTAGGTGATATCGGTGAAATGCTTGGTGAGTTGATATATGAGGTGGCGCAATGATTGAGTTCGACGCCAGGTGGTTAGGCCTTCCCTTGATGGTGGCTATTTTCATAGTCATATTTATATGGGTTTATGTCTCGGTTCGCTATGTGAGTCAAATAGAGTCGTTGCTTTCTAATAGTTTGATGGTTTCTGGTAATAAAAAGATTTTTGGTCATGCAGGTTTGGTAGGTAAAGTGATGCGTACCGGCTCGGCATCCGTGATGTTGTCGATGAGGGCGATTTGCGTTCGTAAAGGCCTTCTAGACGTTCAGGATGTAAAAAAATTTCCTGGTGGATTGCGCCGCATGCTGGTTAGCTTGTGGTTTCTTCATGTCGCTATTTTCTTGTCGCTCATTGGCCTTTGGAGCTGGTTGAAATTGGGGGGTTATTAAATTTCGTGTCTGGACAGGAAAATTTGCGCCTATCGTAGTGTTTTCAGCGCCTGGGAGACCGGGCGCCGCCCGCGCGGCGCGCAACAACGCCAGCGCTAAGCGCTTCGGAACGCTTGGCAACCTTGGCAGGTCCCAACCTGTGTACCCCTTTTCGTCCACAGCAGGAGCCCATAGCCATGAGCATCGCCTACGACTGGGACCTGATCGAACGCTTGCTGCACGAAGTGCAGAACGGCGCCGGTCACAGCTTCACGCCCCGCCCCTATGCCGAGCAGCATGCTGCTGCACTGGCCGCCAAGGGTGAGCCGGTGGGTGACCTGGATCACCTGAAAACCCGTGCATGCGAGTATGAAAAGCTGCTATTCGAGCGCGGATTCATTGAATGCCGGCCTGAAGAGGACGGCGGCAATGGCGAAAACTTCGTCCTGACCGAACGCGGCTCGCGCTTGATGAGCCTGATCGACAGCAGCATCCCCGGCTTCGAGCACCCGCGCCAGGTGCTGGATGAGCAGGAGGATGCGCTGGACGAAACGACGTTCGAACAGGTATCTGCGAAGGCACAGATTGCTTGAGGTCGTTTTAAGGCTGGCAAGTGCAGCGTTCAAAACCCGATAATCGGTAGCTTCTGAACGCTGCCGAGCCTTGCCCATGCCTACGATCACCCCAGAGGCCCGCTTATGAGCGCGGTCCGCAAGAACCCTGATGCCTTTGCCTTCCAGGTAATGCTGGGGCTTTGCCTGATCTGGGGCTGCCAGCAGGTACTGATCAAGACCGCCGCCGTCGACATCGCGCCCGTGATGCAGGCAGCACTGCGCAATGGCATTGCCGCTGTGCTGGTAGGCCTGATGCTGTGCTGGCGGGGAGGCTGGGAGCAGGTCGGCAGCACCTGGCGCGCTGGGTTGCTGGCGGGCGGGCTGTTCGGGGTGGAGTTTCTGTTCATTGCCGAAGGGCTGAAACTGACCTCGGCGGCGCATATGTCGGTGTTCCTCTACACCGCGCCGGTATTTACCGCCTTGGGCCTGCATTTTCGGCTATCCAGTGAACGCTTGCGGCTGTTGCAATGGCTGGGCATTCTGCTGGCCTTCGGCGGCATAGCCATGGCCTTTGCCGGTGGCACTTCGTTCGAGCACATGGACGGCCGCACCTTGCTGGGTGATGCCTTTGGCGTGATCGCCGGGCTGGCTTGGGGCGCGACTACGGTGGTGGTACGTTGCTCACGGCTATCGGAGGCGCCGGCAACCTTGACCCTGTTCTATCAGCTGGCGGTCGGGTTTGCCGGGCTGCTGCTGATTGCCCTGGTCAGCGGGCAGATCGGCGCGGTGTCGCTGACGCCGCTGGCTATGGGCAGCGTGTTGTTCCAGGGGATTGTGGTGTCGTTCGTCAGCTACCTGACCTGGTTCTGGTTGCTACGCAAATACCTGGCGTCGAACCTCGCGGTGTTTTCCTTCATTACCCCGTTGTTTGGGGTGACCTTTGGCGTTTTGCTGTTGGACGAGCCGCTCAGTGCGAATTTCGTGGTGGGGGCGTTGATGGTGTTGCTGGGTGTGATCCTGGTAAGTGCCGAGCCTTGGGTGAAACAGCAATTGCGGCGGTTGGTAGGGTGATGCGTTGCCTATACCGGCCTTTTCACGGGCAAGCCCGCGCCTACACAGCCGTTGTAGGCGCGGGCTTGCCCGCGAAGAGGCCGGTACAGACTGCATCGATTCAGGATGCAACCTTGGCCTGACAGGCGCTTCCCTGTTGTGCATTACCCGGCAACTGGACCAACCCGCCAGCCACCGCCAACCCGCCCGCCGCCAGCATCAATGCGGGTTGCAGCCCGCCGCTGTAATGGCTGCTGAGCGCGGCCAGCAGCGGACCACTCAACTGCCCCAAGGCAAAGCACGCGGTCAGCAGCCCGGCATTGCGCTGTGTGGCATGTGGCGCCAACTCGCGCGAGCGTTGCATGACCAGTTGCATGCAGGCCAGGAATGGCCCGCCACACAGCGCAACACCCAGCGCCAGGCCGGTCCCTCCACCCATCAGGCAGGCCAGCACACCCAGCCCTTGCAACCACAGGGTGACGGTCAACCAGGTTGAAGTGCGACCGCCACGGCGCACGCTCACCAGCAGGACGCCCAGCGCCGCCGCCAGGCCAAACGCCGGCCAGAACAGGTCGGCCAGCCACTGCCCGCGAAACTGCTGATTGGCCATCTGTGACAGAAAGGTAGCTGGCAGGATGTAGCCCATGCCATACAGGCCATACACCAACCCCAGGCGGCCAGTGCCGACACTGCGCGTCGGGCCTTGTCGTACTGGCAACTGAGTCGGCGCGGTTTGCAATGCCCGTGGCAACCATGGCCGCACGGCCAACAGCATCACCAGGGCAGCCACGGCATAGATCAGCCACAGCGCTGCCGAGCCCAGTCCCTGCACATGTGCGGCCATTGCCAGTAGCCCGGTCACGGCAATACCCAGGCCGGGCCCGGCGAATACCAGCGCTCCCAGGCGTTGGCGGTTGTGCACATTGGCTACCTGCTGGCTGAGGCTGGTGATCATCACCAGCACCCAGGCGCTGGCTACGCCTGTGCCAAAGCGCAGCAGCAGGTGGCCCCAGAAGCCGTCGGCAGCCCACGAGGCCAAGGTCAGCAGCACACACAGCCACAGCCCCGCATGCAGGCGCAGGCGTACCTGGCCTGGCGAGCGGGCGAACATGGCGTCCACCGCGCCCACGAAATAGCCCAGGTAATTGGCCGCCGCGACCAGCCCGGCGACTGTCAGGTCGAACTGGCCTTCGGCAATCAGTTGTGGCAGTTGCGGGGTGAGGGCGAAACGACCGATGCCCATGGCCATCATCAGCGCCACGGCGCTGGCGAGCAGTTGAATGAGTGGCGACATGACAGGTCTCCTGCGCAGATAAAGTGATGGCTGGCAGGTTAGGGCGCTTTTATTTTCAATAAAATTGAATAATGATGATCAAGTTGTTCTGTTTTGGAGAATGCTGTGGAATTCAGCCAACTGCGTATCTTTCAGGCCGTGGCCGAGGAAGGCTCGGTTACCCGTGCCGCAGAGCGTCTGCACCGGGTGCCATCAAACCTCTCCACGCGCCTGCGCCAGCTCGAGGAGCAGTTGGGCGTCGAACTGTTCCTGCGCGAACGCCAGCGCCTTCAGTTGTCGCCAGCAGGCAAGGTGCTGCTGGACTATGCCAACCGCATGTCAGCCTTGCGCGACGAAGCGCTGGGCGCCGTGCGTGGCGGTCAGCCGGCTGGGGACTTCGTGCTGGGGACCATGTACAGCACGGCGGCGACCCACCTGCCGGGGTTGCTGGCGCGCTATCACCAGGCTTACCCGCAGGTGAACCTGCAAGTGCGTGCTGCACCCAGCGGCGAGTTGCTTGAAGGGCTGCTGAACCACACCCTGGATGCTGCTCTTGTGGACGGGCCACCGAGCCTTGCCGGGCTGGATGGCGTGCCGCTGTGCGATGAGCAACTGGTACTGATCACCAGTCCCGAGCACATGGCGGTACGCACCGCCAAGGACGTGGCGGGCAAGGCGGTGTTCACCTTCCGCCAAGGCTGCTCGTACCGCATGCGTCTGGAGGCCTGGTATGCCCATGCCCATACGCCGATGGGGCGGGTGATGGAGATCGAGTCGTACCAGAGCATGCTGGCCTGTGTGATCGCGGGTGCGGGTGTGGCGATGATGGCCCAGTCGATGCTCGACAGCCTGCCTGGACGTGATCGGGTGAGGGTGCACCCGCTGCAGGCGCCTTTCGATCAGGCGGTCACCTGGCTGATGTGGCGCCAGGGTATGCGCGGGGCTAATCTGCAGGCATGGATCGACCTGCAACAAAGCGAAACGATTAACCAGTCGTCGGAATGCGCCGCCACGGCTTGATCCGCGTCAAAATGGCCCTTATCTGTAGGAACAGAGGCATGCGTAATACAGGACATCGGGCTATGATCTGTATGAAACATCGCAGGATTGATTCGCCGTGAGGCTGACCCGTCAAGGGGGCATTATGAATAAACCACTGTCAAACTGGCTCCACGACCTGGCCGTCGCCTTGGGGCTGATTCCACCACCCCTGCAGCCGGTACCGATCCCGACTGATGAAGAGCAGCGCAAACGTCAATCACGTCGTCGCTGATTAACGACAGAGGCCGCTGCACCCGAGTGTGTGCAGCGGCCTTTTTGTGTCTGTTGATTGTCTATTGCCTGTACTGGCCCTTTCGCGGGCAAGCCCGCTCCTACAAGTGAAAGGGCCGGTACAACGGTCAGGCCAGCTTCACCGCCGCTACTGACTTGCGCGACACCAGGCTCACCACTACAAAGCTCACCAGCCCTACTGCCAAGCTGTAGTAGATCGGCGTATTGGCTTCCATCCCGTCCATGAACATGAACAGCAGAGCGGTGGCAAAGCCCAGCGACATGCTGGCAATCGCGCCTGCGGTGGTCGCACGCTTCCAGAAGATCGCCCCGATCAGCGGGATCAACATGCCGCCGACCAGCAGGTTGTAAGCCAGGGTCAGGGCGTTGATCACATCATTTACCACCAGCGCGATGCCCAGCACCACCAGGCCAGTGAGCAGGGTGAACAGGCGGCTGGTACCCAGGCTCGACTGCTTGCCGCCACGCAGCTTGGGCAGCAGGTCTTCGGTCACGGTGGTCGAGGCAGCCAGCAGGCCGGCACTGGCGGTGGACATCATCGCCGCCAGGGCCGCGGCCATCAGCAGGCCACGGATGCCATCGGGCAAGGTGGTCTTGATCATCTCGGCAAAGGCGTTGTTCGGGTTGGCCAGGTCGGGCATCAGCACGTGTGCAGCCATGCCAATCGCCGCACAGGCCAGGCCATACAGCACGCAGTACACACCAGCGGTGGTACCGGCACGCTGACAGACCTTTTCGTCACGGGCGGTGAACACCCGCTGCCAGATGTCCTGGCCGATGAGGATGCCGAAGAAGTAGATCAGGAAGTAGGTGATGATGGTGTCCCAGCCAATGGTAGTCAGCTGGAAGCTGGCCGCTGGCAATTTGGCCACCAGGGTGTCCCAGCCACCGGCCTTGTACAGGCACACTGGCAGCAGGATGAACATCAGGCCGACGGTCTTGATCACGAACTGGACGATATCGGTCAGGGTCAGCGACCACATGCCGCCGATGGTCGAGTACAGCACTACCACGCCACCGCCGAGCATCAGAGAAGCCCAGAACGGCAGGTCCAGCAGCACCTGCAGGACCGTGGCCATGGCCAGGGTCGAGGTGACCCCGATCATCAGTGCATAAGCCAGCATGATGACGGCGCTGGCCTGGCGTGCGGTGGGGTTGTAGCGCTGTTCCAGTACCTGGGTCACGGTGAAGATGCGCAGGCGCAGCAGCGGTTTGGCGAGGAACAGGTTGATGGCGATGATGCCCATGCCCAAGGCTGCGCACAGCCAGAAGCCGGAGATGCCGTGGACGTAGCCCAGGCGCACGGTGCCGACGGTGGAGGCGCCACCGAGTACGGTGGTGGCCATGGTGCCCATGTACAGCACCGGGCCGAGATTGCGCCCGGCTACCAGGTAGTCTTCATGGGTTTTCGCGCGGCGCATGCCATACCAGCCAAGCCCGAGCATGCCGGCGGTATAGATCATTACAACAATGATGTCCAAGGCCATTGGGGTCTCCCGATTATCTTTATTATGGCGAGATCGACCACGCGGGCGGGGTTCATGGCGCCCGGCGGTCCTGTCGTGTGTTGGCGGGCCTCAGTGGCCCTCCCTCATGGCTCCTGCCGGGGTGTAACGGTTTCAGGCTCTGTATGAAAAGCCTAGCGACGCACCACGCCCGGTAGCACGCAGAGCATCTCGAACAGCAGGTTGGCACCGAGCAGCGAGGTGTTGCCGGTGGTGTCGTAAGGCGGGGAGACTTCGACAAGGTCACAGCCGATCAGGTCCAGGCCGTGGCAGCCGCGAATGATCTCCATCGCCTGGATGGTGGTCAAGCCGCCGATTTCCGGGGTTCCGGTACCGGGCGCCCAGGCCGGGTCGATGCCATCGATGTCGAAAGACAGGTAAACCGGGCCACCGCCGACTTTTTCCCGCACTTCGGCCATCAGTGGCTCCAGTGACTTGTGCCAGCACTCTTCGGCCTGGACCACGCGGAAGCCCTGGCGACGGCTCCAGTTGAAGTCATCGGCGGTGTAGCCCTGTGCGCGCAGGCCGATCTGCACCACGCGCTCACAGTCGAGCAGGCCTTCTTCCACGGCGCGGCGGAAGGTGGTGCCGTGGGCGATCTTCTCACCGAACATGTGGTCGTTGACGTCGGCGTGGGCATCGATGTGCACCAGGCCGATCTTGCCGTGTTTCTTGTGCAGTGCGCGCAGGATCGGCAGGGTGATGGTGTGATCGCCCCCCAGGGTCATGGGAATGACGTTGTGCTCGACGATCTCGTCATACGCTTCTTCGATGATGCGCACGGCGTCCAGCAGATTGAAGGTGTTGATTGCCACATCGCCGATATCGGCGACCGACAGCGAGTCGAACGGGGCGGCACCGGTAGCCATGTTGTACGGGCGGATCATCACCGATTCGGCGCGGATCTGCCGTGGGCCGAAGCGAGTGCCGGAGCGTAGCGAGGTACCGATATCCAGTGGTACGCCGATGAAGGCAGCATCCAGGCCTTCGGCGCTTTGCAGGTGGGGGAGGCGGAGCATGGTGGCGATGCCGCCGAATCGCGGCATTTCATTGCCGCCCAGTGGTTGGTGGAGAGTCTTGTCCACGGTGGGCCTCATCAGTCGGTCGATTGTTGTGTTTGTTCGAACCTGTGCCGCCGCGCGCCATTCACGTGTGGTTTGCCGGCGGGCAGGGACATTTCGGCCAAGTCTGCTCAAGGTAGTGCCCGGGAAGAATCGCTACCGACAAATACTTAGTTCAGGATTTTCTGAACTAAAGGCGGGTGGAGCGGTTAGACTGCGCGCACATACCCTTGTGGAACCGTTGCACCATGGCCTCGACCTTGCCCGACCTGAAACTGCTGCGCATCTTCATCAGCGTGGTGCGCCACCAGGGCTTTGCCAACGCCCAGCGCGAGCTGAACCTGTCGACCTCGGCCATCAGTACCTACATGAGCCAGCTGGAGGGCGCCTTGGGTATCGTGCTGTGCCACCGTGGTCGGGGTGGCTTCAGCCTGACCAGCAAGGGCGAGCTGTTTCATCAGGAGACCCTGCGCCTGCTGGCCGAGCTGGACGGTTTCGAGCAGTATGCCGCCGCCCTCAAGGGCGAATTGCGTGGCACCCTCAACCTTGGGGTGATCGACTCCACAGTCGGTGACCGCGCCTTGCCGCTGGCCGAAGCCATCGGTGCCTACAGCCAGGAACACCCAGCAGTGCACCTGCATCTGTCGGTGTCCAGCCCCTACGAGCTGCAACTGGGGGTGCAGGACAACCGCCTGGACCTGGCCATCGGCGCGTTTTCTTCGCGGATGAGCGGCTTGCTCTACCAGCCGTTGTACCGCGAACAGCACTGGCTGTACTGCAGCAGCCGCCACCCGTTGTATGCCGAGCGGCGCATCCCCGAGCAGGTGGTGACCCAGCAGCGCATGGTCGGGCGTGGTTACTGGAGCCAGGCCGAACTGGCCCGGCATGGCTTCAAGCACAGTGCAGCGACGGTTGAAAGCATGGAGGCGCAGCTGATCCTGATCCTTTCCGGGGCCTATATTGGCTACTTGCCTGAGCACTACGCCCAGGCCTGGGTCGACAAAGGTGACTTGCGCGTGCTGTCGCCGTCGACCTTTGGTTACCAGGCCCCGTTCTCGCTGATCATTCGCCGCGGACGTAGCCGTGAACCGTTGATCCAGACCTTCCGTGACCTGCTGAAAAGCCAGCTCAACGTGGGCTGAGATGCGACGCATTCATGCATTCCGTCGGGAGGGGGTTAAAATCCGGTAAACGTTGGCCGCTAACCTGATAGCGCTCTGCTACATATCAACTTGCGCTGATGATTTTCCCTCATTTCATCCTGCAAGGATCGCCCAAGATGCGCATGAATTTGCCCGTCACTGAGCACGAAAGAACCTTCCCCGGCGATCAACGCCTTATTTCCACGACTGACCTCGACAGCCGCATCACCTACTGCAACGACGCCTTTGTTGCGATCAGCGGCTTTACCTACGACGAGCTGGTCGGTCAACCGCACAACCTGGTGCGCCACCCGGACATGCCGCCGGCAGTGTTTGGCCACATGTGGGAAACCATCAAGCAGGGCAAACCCTGGATGGGCATAGTCAAGAACCGGGCGAAGAACGGCGATTACTACTGGGTAAGCGCTTACGTCACGGCGATCTACGAACAGGGCCGGATCAGTGGCTACGAGTCGGTGCGCTCGGTGCCCACGCGCGAGCAGATCCGCCGCGCCGAGGCATTGTATGCGCGCTTGCGCGATGGCCGCGGCCCGGTGCCTTGGGCTGCCCGCCTGGGGCACGGCCTGGGCCATGGCTGGCCGCTGATCGGCGCCGGCCTGCTGTCGGCGGCGGGTTACCTTTGGCTGCCACCCTATGCCGCACTCGCGGTGCTGATGGCAAGTCTGCTCCTGGCTTGGTACGTGGTCGAGCGCCGGCAGAACCAGGCCATCCGCCGCACGCTGGCCGAGCATCCCAAGGCCTTTACCAGTCCGTTGGTGGCACTGACCTACAGCGACAACCCAGGCCTGCAGGGCCAGCTCGACCTGGCTATCATCAGCGAAGAAGCCCGCCTGCAAACGGCCCTGACCCGGCTGGTGGATGCCGGGGTCGGGGTAAAGTCGCGGGCGGCGCAATCTTCCGACCTGTCCGATGCCCAGGCGCAGATGCTCGACCGGCAGCGCAGCGAGACCGACCAATCCGCCACGGCTATCGCACAGATGGCGGCAACCATCCAGCAGGTTACCCACAACGTGCAAAGCACGGCACACGCGGCAGGTGATGCCGACCAGCTGGCGCAGCAGGGCAGCGAGCTGGCCCTGAAGAGCCTGCAGGCCATGGGCAGCATGAGCGATGCAGTCAATGACATTGGTCAGGCGGTCAACGCCTTGGCCGAGCAGACCCAGTCGATTGGTAGTGTGGTCGACGTGATCACTTCGATTGCCGAGCAGACCAACCTGCTGGCGCTTAACGCCGCCATTGAAGCGGCGCGCGCCGGTGAGCAAGGGCGCGGGTTCGCCGTGGTGGCTGATGAAGTGCGGTCGTTGGCGCAGCGCACCCGTGCGTCGACCGAAGAGATCCACCATATCATCGCTTCATTGAGGGCCGGGGCGGAGCGAGCGGTGAGCACTGCCAGCCGGGGCGAGCAGATTTCCCGGGACAGTGTGCACAGTGTCGAGGCGGTGCAGGCGGCGCTGAGCGGGATTGCCCAGGCGGTCAGCCGCATCACCGGCATGAGCCAGCAGATGGCCACGGCATCGGAGCAGCAAACCCATGTGGCAGAAGACATCAACCAGCAGATCGTGAGGATTGCCCAACTGTGCGACCAGAGCGCCGGGCAAGCCAGGCAAGGCGCGGAAATCAGCCAGGACCTCGAGCGCATGGCGGAGTACCTGCATAGCCTGGCGGAAAGGTTCAACCGTTGAAATCGCGGGGCCCGCTAAGCGGGCCCCGGTTATGTGGCAAACTGTCCCCGCCAAGGAGACCGCCATGCCCAGACCCCGCTGCGAGCGCTGCCAGCGCCCGCTCGACCATTGCCTATGCCCACTGATCCCCGCGCTCGACAGCCGCACCCGTGTGATTCTGCTGCAGCACCCCAGTGAAACTGCCCACGCCCTGAACACGGCGCGCCTGGCTGCCCTTGGCCTGAACAATGCCGAACTGCGTATTGGAGAGGTGTTCGATGACCTGCATGACCTGCTCGCCACCCCCGGATACCACCCGGTGCTGTTGTTCCCTGGTGATGATGCTCAGGTGCTGACAGCGTATGGCGAGGCGGGCGACAAACCTTTGCTGCTGATCGTACCCGACGGCACCTGGCGCAAGGCGCGCAAGCTGCTGTACCTGAACCCGTTGCTGGGGAGGCTGCCACGGGTGACGCTGGGGCAGGTGGCCGCTTCACGCTATCGGTTGCGCAAAGCGCCGGAGGCGGGTGCAGTGTCGACGATCGAGGCGGTGGTCGGGGCATTGAACACGCTGGAGCAACCGGCCTGCTTCGATGCACTGTTAGCGCCGTTCGAGGCGTTGATCGAGGGGCAGATCAGGGCCATGGGTGTAGAGACGTTTCAGCGTAATCATGGCCGCGGGTGAGGGTTGGGGGCTGCTTTGCAGCCCATTCGCAGCACAAAGCGGCCCCGCTACCTCAAATCCGCTCAACGCATCTCAGGCAGACGTGCCTCGGTGCGTACTTCGGTAGTCGCCAGCGCCTCTGGCGGCAGCGAAATATGCTGTTTGCTCAGCAATTCACCCATGGTCGCCAGTACGCGGTAGCGCGAGAACTCTTCGGTATAACGCACCTCGGTGTAGCGGCGGTCGGCGTTGTACAGCTCGTTCTCACTGTCGAGTACGTCCAGCAGGGTGCGCTGACCCAGGCCGAACTGGTCCTGGTAGGCCGCACGCACACGTTTGGTGGTCTCGGCGTATTCGCGCGCGGTCGGCAGCTGCTTGCTGGCGTTGTTCATGGCATTCCACGCCAGGCTCAGGTTCTCGGTCAACTCACGCAGGGCGTTGTTGCGAATGTCCAGTGCCTGGTTGATCTTGTGCGCGTCCGACTGCAGACGAGCCTTGTCGCTGCCCCCGCGGAACAGGTTGTAGTTCATCTCCACGCCAGCTTGCCAGTCGTTGTTGTTGTGGCCTTTTTCGCCGCCGGTGTTGTTGTTGGCACCGGTTGCCAGAATGGCGTCGAAGCGTGGGTAGAAAGTCGACTTGCCCACTTCGTACTGCTTCTCGGCGGCGTTGACGTCAGCCTGGGCAGACTTGATGTACGGGTTGTTCTGACGCATGCCATCGCGGGCTTCTTCGAGGGTGCCTGGCACCTCGCTCTTGATGGTCTGCGGGCTTTCCAGCTCGTCCGGGGCACGGCCGATCACACTGAAGAAGTTGGCCTCGGCATCGGCCAGGTCGACTTCGGCGGTGTCCAGGTTGTTTTCTGCCAGGGCGCGACGGGCGCGGGACTGGTCGAGGTCGGCGGTGCTGCCGACGCCGCGCTCGTTGCGCAGGCCAATCTGGTCGTTGACGCGCAGGTGAGCTTGCAGGTTGTTCTTGGCCAGGGTCACCAGTTCACGGCGTTTGAGCACCTCCAGGTAGACCTCGACTGCACGCAGTGCGACATCCTGGGCAACGGCCTGGGTGTAATAGGCGCGGGAGGTAGAGACCGCCTCGGTGCGGCCCACTTCATTCGCGGTGTTGAAGCCGTCGAAGATCATCTGCCGCAGACGCAGCTCGGACTGGGTGTAGTTGAGGGTTTCCTTGTTGTGATTACCCGCAGCGCGGGTAGTGGCGTTGTCCGAGCGCTGGCGGCCGTAGCCGGCAACCAGGTCCACGGAAGGGTAGTAGCCACCACGCGCGAACTTCACGTCTTCATCGGCCGACAGCTTGCTGTTACGGTTGGAGCTGACTTGTGGGTGGTAGTCCACGGCGCTTTGGACAGCCTCGGTAATCGACATCGCCTGTACGTTGGCACTCGCCAGGGCCAACAATAAAGCACTGGTGATGGGGTTCAAAACGCGCATGGTACATCTCCCTGATCCTGGAATTGATCCTGCTGCTCGCCAAAAAAATGACGATAAACTTATCGCGTATAGTGTTGCAGGTTTTTAACAACACAGCTAAGTACATTCAACGCGATAGGTAAGAAGATTTATTCATATCAAATTGCCATAAAAGATCTTTATTGTCTAATAAGTGTGCATTCAAGCGCACGAAATGGACACGAAGAATGCCTTGAAAACCAATGGATACAAGGGCTATGCGCAGTTCCAGAACTAATTCGGATAAAGAGGGTGTTGATTAGGCGAAAGCGATATTTGGCGACAAAATATTGTCACTTTGGCTTGTGCAGGGTTTTCAGGCTGAGAATGTACAGGGTGACCAATGTGGCACTGGTCAGCATGAAGGTGCGCGCCCAGAACAGCGGCACCAGATAGCACGACAGGCCAATGCTGGCCCACATCAGGCCGATGGCGTAGACCTTGCCCTTGAGGGGGATGCCTTCACCACTGAGGTAGTCACGGATCCATGGCCCCAGCTTGGGATGATGGACCAGCCAGTGATGGAAGCGCGGCGAGCTGCGGGCAAAGCAGGCCGCCGCCAAAAGCAGGAATGGGGTGGTGGGCAATACCGGCAGGAATATCCCCAGCACCCCCAGCGCAACGCTGAGCCAGCCCGTGGCCAGCAGCAGGTAGCGCACAGCTTGCTCAGTGGTGGCGTGGCTTGAGCAGCGCCGGTTTTTCGTCAGGGGCGTGCAGCAGCAGGAACAGTGCACTCAGCGCCTCGGGGATCTGCACGATCATGTCATCCTGCAGGTTGGCGTTGCTGGCGATGTCGGCGAACTCTGGTTGCTCGTCAAACAACCCCGAACCCACCATGATCGGCAGCAGCATCTCGCTGACCTCTTCTTCGGCGTTCTCGAACCACGCCTCTTCCCGCAGGAACACGCCTTCCATGAAGCCGATGCACCAGCCGCGCAGGTCGGAATCGTCCGGCTCATCGGTCAGGTCGAGGTCGCATGGCAGGTCGAATTCTTCGTCGCTGGCCAACTGGCGGGCAATGTGCGCCTTGAGCGCCACCAGGGTGGCCTCGATTTCGGTGCGCTGGGCTTCGCTGGCGTAGTGCGGCTCTTCGGCGAACAGGGCGTCGATCCACTCGCGCTCGGGCACGTCCTCGGCGTTGATCGAAAGAGCAGTGAGGTAGCCATGTGCGGCGACGTAGTCCAGCGCTTCTTCGTGCAGCTCGTCGGCGTCGAGGAAGGCTTGCAGGCGGGTCAGTTGCTCGGCGAAGGACATTACAGGGCTACCTTGGGGAATAAACGATAACGAATTCTAGCACCTTGCAGCGGCAGCGGGGCAAAGGGAACGTCTATCGCCGTGGTGCCTGTGCAGGGCGGTGCTGCGGTATACTCCGCGATTTTTCATCCAGGGGCAGGTTTTGCCGGCTGCCTGGCAAAAACCGCTTACGCATTTGGCGTGTGCGGGGCGGGTTTTTCGTCCAGCCTTTATCCAGGATGGTACGGCGATTTGGAGTTGCACATGCTCGAACAGGCTCAGCGCGTTCTCAAGGACATCTTCGGCTACGACAGTTTCCGTGGGCGCCAGGCAGCGATCATCGAATGCGTGGCCAATGGCGGCGATGCCTTGGTGCTGATGCCCACCGGTGGTGGCAAGTCGCTGTGCTTCCAGGTGCCGGGGCTGCTGCGCCCGGGCCTGACGGTGGTGGTATCGCCACTGATCGCGCTGATGGACGACCAGGTCGCCACCCTTGACGAGCTGGGTGTGTCTGCGGCCGCCCTGAACTCTACCCTGACGGCAGAGCAGCAGCGTGAGCTGGCCGGGCGCCTGCGCCGTGGTGAAGTCAAGATGCTGTACCTGGCGCCGGAACGTCTGGTGCAGCCGCGCATGCTCGACTTCCTGCGCGATCTGGACATCTCGCTGTTCGCCATTGACGAGGCCCACTGCGTATCGCAATGGGGTCACGATTTCCGCCCCGAGTACCTGCAACTGGGCCAGCTGGCCGAACTGTTCCCGCATGTTCCGCGCATTGCGCTTACCGCTACGGCCGACATGCGGACCCGCGAGGAGATTGTCCAGCGCCTGCACCTGCAAGGCGCCGAGCGCTTCCTGTCGAGTTTCGACCGGCCCAACATCTTCTACCGCATCGTGCCCAAGGAGGCACCGCGCAAGCAGTTGATGGCCTTTCTCGGCGAGCGCCGTGGCAACGCTGGCATCGTCTACTGCCTGTCGCGCAAGAAGGTCGACGAAACCGCCGCCTTCCTCTGTAGTCAGGGTTTCCCCGCGCTGCCGTATCACGCCGGCCTGGCCGCCGAGACGCGGGCGGCCAACCAGCATCGCTTCCTGAACGAGGAAGGGCTGATCATGGTCGCTACCATTGCTTTCGGCATGGGTATCGACAAACCCAACGTGCGCTTCGTTGCCCACCTCGACCTGCCCAAATCGCTTGAGGCCTACTACCAGGAAACCGGCCGTGCCGGCCGTGACGGCCTGCCCTCCGATGCCTGGATGGCCTACGGGCTGCAGGACATGGTGATGCTCAAGCAGATGCTGCAGAACTCCGAAGGCGACGAGCGCCACAAGCGCATCGAGCAGCACAAGCTGGATGCCATGCTGGCGCTGTGCGAAGAAACCCGCTGCCGCCGCCAGTCGCTGCTGGCCTACTTCGACGAGACCCTCGAACAACCGTGCGGGCATTGCGACAACTGTGTCGACAACATCCAGACCTGGGACGCCACCGAGCCGGCCCGCCAGGCGCTGTCGGCGGTGTTCCGCACCGGCCAGCGCTATGGTGTTGGCCACCTGGTCGATGTGCTGTTGGGCAAGGACACCGAGAAGGTGCGCAATTTCGGCCACGAGAAGCTGTCGGTATTTGGCGTTGGCAAAGGTCTGGCCGAGGTCGAGTGGCGCTCGCTGTTCCGTCAGTTGGTGGCGCGCGGGCTGGTCGATATCGACCTGGAAGGCTACGGCGGCCTGCGCCTGTCCGACAGCTGCCGGCCGCTGCTGCGCGGCGAGGTGACCTTGCAACTGCGCCGTGACCTCAAACCGCAGACCACGGCCAAAACCTCGTCGTCCGGTGGCGGCAGCCCTGCCAGCCAGCTGGTGCGTGCCGAAGAGCGCGATCTGTGGGAAGCACTGCGCACCCTGCGCCGCAAGCTGGCCGAAGAACACAGTGTGCCACCCTACGTCATCTTCCCTGACTCGACACTGCTGGAGATGTTGCGTAGCCAGCCGGTCAGCCTCAGCGACATGGCCCAGGTCAGCGGTGTGGGGGCGCGCAAGCTGGAGCGCTACGGCCAGGCGTTCCTCGAAGTGCTGAACAACAGCGGAGGCACCGACGAGGCACCGAAAGTGGTGCTCGACCTGCGCCACGAACTGGTCAGCCTGGCCCGTGCCGGCATGACCCCGGCGCAGATCGCCGGGCAGCTCAATTGCAGCGAGAAGAACGTGTATAGCCTGTTGGCCGAGGCGTTGGGCCGCCAGGAGCTGAGTCTTGACCAGGCCATCGACCTGCCGGAAGACCTGATGATGGAGGTACAGGACGCCTTTCTTGATGGCGAAGGTGAACTGCCACCGGTGTCGGCCATTGCCCCCCAGTTCGGGGCGCGGGTACCGGAGGGCGTACTTTATTGCGTGCGGGCAGCACTGGCGGCGGAATTCGAATTGTGAGCACAGGCAGGATCGAAGGCAGAAGCGCCATCTGCTGACCTTTGTCATGCTTTTTGACGATTTTCGACCGAGCAGGCGTGGCCGAGCCTTGCCTCGTGGGGCAGGGCATGGTTAGCTGCCTAATAATTAGATCTACTCAATGAGCTCCTTATGCCCCTGAACGACAACCAACACCGCTTTGGCATGCAACTGGCCCAGATGTCCCGAGGTTGGCGTGCCGAGCTGGACCGCCGCCTGGCCGGGCTCAACCTGTCCCAGGCGCGCTGGCTGGTGTTGCTGCACCTGGCTCGCTTCGAGGAAGCCCCGACCCAGCGTGAGCTGGCCCAGAGCGTAGGCGTTGAAGGCCCGACTCTGGCGCGTCTGCTTGACAGCCTGGAAGCGCAAGGGCTGGTGCGTCGTCAGGCGGTGCTGGAGGATCGGCGGGCGAAGAAGATTGTGCTGTGCCCGCCGGCCAAGCCGTTGATCGATCAGATCGAGACCATCGCCAACCAGTTGCGGGTCGAGCTGTTTACCGGCGTGGACGAGGCTGACTTGCAGGTCTGTATGCGCGTGCATGCCAAGATCCTGGCCAACCTCGAAAAGTCCTGAGCCCGCCCATCGATTCAGGTGCAGTGCAAGCCTCAGAAGGTGTGCCCAAGGTTCAGGTACACCGCTTGTTCATGTGCACTGTTGGCGCCATAGCTGAAGTTCAGCGGCCCTAGAGGCGTCTCCAACCCCAGGAAGATGCTCGCCGCATTGATGTACCCACTGTCGAACTCGTTGTCGTTGTTCCATGCCCGCCCACGCTCCAGCGAGCCGCCTATGTATAACGGGAAGTCCAGCGGCACATAGGCCCGCGGCGTCAGCCGACGGTAATAGACCATGCGCAGCAGGCTCGCGTTCTGCCCCGATACCGAGTCCTGGCGGAAGCCTGACAGCTGTCGCGCCCCGCCCAGCACAAAGCTCGACGTCACCACTTCGGTATCGTCCAGCGTGCGCCCGTAGCTCCCACCCAGCACGAACGTGTTCGGCCCGCTGCTGAGGGCCTTGTCCAGGGTAAACAGCCACTGCCGGTAATTCTGGTCGGAGTCCAGCGACTTGTCGTATTTGCGCAAGGTCAGGCCGATGTCCTCGCCATGGTGCGGGAAGTACACGTTATCGAGGGTGTCGAACGAGTACTTCAGTTCGTAGAAGCCTTCGTTGAAACTGACTTTGGGCAAGTCCTGGTCGCCGATGCGCACTTCGGCTTCGCCCCAGGCCTTGCCCGCGCCCAGGCGCACTTCACCGCTGTTGCCGATCTGCCGGCCTACATTCAGGCCAAAGCCGTAGCGCTCCAGGCGATACTCGGCGACGGGGTCGTTGTCCAGGGTCGCTTCGATGTTCTGCGAGCCCAGGTCCAGGTACGGCGCGATGAAGTAGCGTGAGCCCACATCCAGGGGTTGGTAGAATTCACTGTACAGCTCTTGCTGGTCGCCGATCTGGCCGCGGGTCAGCCATTCGGCGCCAAGGCTGTTGATGCCGTTGACCCGGTAGCTGGCGCCCAGGTTGAAAGCGCTGTCGCCACGCAGGTCATCGGACAGGTTCAGGCCCAGGCGCAGGTAGTCGGTGCCGCCGCGTCTGCCACGGGCGTTGATTACCAGGGTGTGGTCGTTGCCCTTGTGCACCACGCGGTACTGCACCCTGTCGAAGTAGTCCAGGCCATACAGCGTACCCATGTCGGTCTGCAGGCGGTCCAGTTCCAGCGGTGCGTCGATCGGCTGGCGGATGTACGAGCGGATCACATCATCGCTGACCTTGGAGTCGTTTTCGATCCGGATTGCGGTGATTACCGGCGTGCGCTGGTGCGGCGAGCGGGCCACGGCCAGGCTGGCGTCGCCCTCGAGCTGGCGCAGGGCGGCCAGGCGCGGGTCAAGCAGGCGGGTGGCGCGGTAACCGGCGTCGATCATGTCGCGGGCACGGCCGAAATCTGTCACGCCGAAGGCGGTGAGCGATGGCTGGATGAGGATGTCGTCGCGGTGCAGGCTGGCCAGCTGTTCTTCGGAGTTGCGCCGGGTCATCAAGGTGATCGACTGATTCAGCACGTCGACCACCGTCAGCAATTGCTTGCGATCGCGCAGCGGGGTGCCGATGTCGACCACGATCGCCAGGTCCACGCCCATGTCGCGGGCCACATCCACCGGAATGTTGTCGACCATGCCGCCGTCCACCAGCAGGCGACCGTCCAGTTCGACCGGGGCGAACACGGCGGGGATCGACATGCTGGCGCGGATTACCTGGGGCAGGTGGCCGCGGCGGAAAACGACTTTTTCGCCACTGGCGATGTCAGTGGCCACGGCACGGAAGGGGATGGGCAGCTTGTCGAAGTCGCGGGTGTCGGCGGTATGCGCCAGTTTGCTTTCCAGCAGCAGTGACAAGTTCTGGCCCTGAATCACACCCAGCGGCAGGCCCAGGCTGCCATCGTCGCGAAAACTGAGCTTCTGCTTGACCAGGAAGTCGCGGTCATCCTGCTTGCGTCGGAAGGGCACATCCTCGCGCGGCGGGGCATCGGAGAGCGCCTGTTGCCAGTCAAGGGTGGTAGCGAGTTTTTCCAGCTCTTCAACACTGTAGCCCGAGGCGTACAGGCCGCCGACCACCGCGCCCATGCTGGTGCCGGCGATGGCGTCAATGCGCACACCCTGTTCTTCCAGCGCCTTGAGTACGCCAATGTGGGCCAGGCCACGGGCTGCACCGCCAGACAATACCAGGCCGACCTTGGGCCTGGCGGGTTCCGCAGCGATTGCCGTAAGGGAGGTAATGAGGAGCAGAAAACAGAGCAGCAAACGGCGCATCGTGAGTCTCAAACCGTGGGCTAAAGACCGCTAGTATAAGCGGCCCTTTACCTGGAGATGTTTCACCATGGCTGACAACAAGCCGGAAATCGTCATCACCTATTGCACCCAGTGCCAGTGGCTTTTGCGTGCTGCCTGGCTGGCTCAGGAACTGCTCAGCACCTTTGCCGACGACCTTGGCCGGGTAGCGCTGGAGCCGGGTACCGGGGGTATCTTCCGCATCACCTGCAATGGCGTGCAGGTCTGGGAGCGCAAGGCCGACGGTGGTTTCCCCGAAGCGAAGGTACTGAAGCAGCGGGTGCGCGACCAGATCGACCCGCAGCGTGATCTTGGTCACAACGACCGCTGATCAGGCGCCCTCGGTCAGTGGTCGCTGCCTGGGCGGTTGCTCGGCAGCCAGACGGCTGGACAGCACGATGGCGAAGATGATCAGCGCGCCGCCCAGCAGCATGCGCACGGTCGGGGTCTCGGCGAATACTGCCCAGGCCACGGCAATGCCGTAGACCGGCTCCATGCCGAACACGACGGCGGCGGTGCGCGCCTTGATCACCGCCAGGCTGGCAACGAACAGGCTGTGCGCCACTCCCGTGCAGAAGATGCCGAGCAGGGCGATCCACAGCCAGTCCAGGGGCGCAACGTCGGCCAGGCCGGGCGCCGCGAACGGCAGCAGGCACAGGCCCACCACCAGGTTCTGCCACAGGGCTGCCTGTACCGCAGGCAAACGGCCGGAGCCGGCCCGGTTGGTCAGTGACAGTAGCGAGAACAGCAGGCCCGAGAGCAGTGCCCAGAGTAGGCCGCCGGTGGCTTCGCTGGCCAGATCGAATGCCGGCGTGACCAGTATCAGGCCGATGCTGACCAGCACGACCAATACCACTTCGTTACGGCGGATTCGCTCGCGGAACAGCAGGCTTTCGAGGATCACCGTAAAGGCCGGGAAGCTGGCGAAGCCGAGGGTGGCGATGGCCACGCCGCCCACTTTGACGGCGATGAAGAAGCTGACCCAGTGGCCGGCCAGCAGCACGCCGCCGAGCAACAGGCGGCGCGCGTCCTGGCTGTTCAGGCGTTGCCAGCCCGGGCCGGCCAGGCTGACGAACAGGGCCAGGGCGAGTACGGCGAAGGCAGCGCGACCGAAGACGATGATCGCCGGGTTGGCGCTGGCAGCCAGTTTGCCGAAGACGCCGGTAAGGCCGAAGAACAGCGCGCCAATGTGCAGTGCGCCGAGGGCGGTGCGGTGGTTCATGGTAGTCCTTGATGAAGATCTCTACAGGCAGTGCCGGCCCTTTCGCGGGTAAACCCGCTCAGGTTGTGCACAACCTTCAGGGCTGCGGAAATCCTGTAGGAGCGGGTTTACCCGCGAAAGGGCCGGTAAAGGCAAAGTGTAAAGCCTCAGGCAAACACATTCTGTCGCAAGACTGCTGTCAGTTATCGCCAGGCTCTCGTCGCAAAGCCAACGGTGTACACCCGAACGCCCGCAGCATCGCCGCTGAAAAGGCACTTTGCGAGCTATACCCCACCTGCGCCGCAATTTCGCCCATCGGCAGCACGGTCTGCACGATTAGCCGCCGCGCCTTGAGCAAACGCCGCTGGCGAATGTAGTCCATCGGAGTCATCCCGCACTCTGCGGTAAAGCGCGCATGCAGTCGGGCAATGGACAGCCCGGCGATGCGCGCCAGGTCGGCAACCTGCAGCGGGTAGGCAGCATACTGTTCGATATGCGCATCGAAGGCTGCGTAGGGCAGGCGCTGGCTGGTGTGCACGCTGGCTGCCGCCGTGGCGTTGAGGCTGGCCAGCAGCAGTGCCGCGCCTTGCCTGGCGATCAACGGGTCGTGCATGGGGCTGCTCGCCAGCCAGTCCACCAGTTGCTGCTGGCGTTCATCCAGGCCCAGGGTGACGGGGCGGTCGAGCAGGCGGCGGCTGGCATCGGCATGCTCGCCCAGGTGCTCGCGCAACCAAGGCTCCCCAGGCACATCAAGCACCAGACAATCACTGCCGGCATCGCTGGCGCACGTGTGATGAGCACCCGCCGGGACCACTACCAGCCCCTGCCGATCGATCCCGGCGCCATGCCCCTGGACCTCGAAATCCAGGCGGCCGCGCAGGCCGAACACCAGTTGCGGGTGTTCGTGGCTGTGGGCGATCAGGCTGTCACGGTAATGGCGCAGCGAGAGGATCGGGCCGGCGGTCATGGGGGCTCCTCGCAGGGCAGGCGCCCATTGTGCCTCAATCCCTGCACGCCATCACTCGTCACTGTTTTGCCATGGCGCTGTCATGTGCGCCTGCCAGTCTCCAGCAAACTGCGCCGGAGCCTGCCCATGACCCATGCCGAACTGTCCCGCCCCTCGCGCAAGCAACGCGTGCGTACCCTGTGGATCTCCGACGTGCACCTGGGTACCCGCGACTGCCAGGCTGAACACCTGTCGCAATTTCTCAAGGGCTACCAGGCTGATCGCGTCTACCTGGTGGGCGATATCATCGATGGCTGGAAACTGCGCGGCGGGATCTACTGGCCGCAAGCTCACACCAACGTGATCCGCCGGCTGTTGACCATGAGCAAGCGCGGCACCGAGGTGATCTACGTCACCGGCAACCACGACGAATTCCTGCGCCGCTACTCAAAGCTGATTCTGGGCAACATTCAGCTGGTGGACGAGGCCGAGCACCTGACAGCCGATGGCCGCCGTCTGCTGGTTGTCCATGGCGATCAGTTCGATGTGATTACCCGTTACCACCGCTGGCTGGCGTTTCTGGGTGACCGCGCCTACGAATTCACCTTGGTGCTCAACCGCTGGCTCAACCACTGGCGTGCGCGGTATGGCTATGGTTACTGGTCGCTGTCTGCGTACCTGAAGCACAAGGTGAAAGGGGCGGTGAACTTCATCAGTGACTTCGAGAATGCCATTGCCCACGAGTGCACCCGCCGTGGTTTTCATGGGGTGGTGTGCGGGCATATCCATCATGCCGAAATCCGCAAGGTGGGTGAGGTGGACTACCTCAATTGCGGGGACTGGGTGGAATCGTGCACGGCACTGATCGAGCATTGGGACGGCAGTGTCGAACTGTATCGGCTGGCTGAGGCACAGGCAGCGGCGGCGTTGCGCGAGTCGGCTTAAGGGCCTCAGATGCTTACAGCCTGAGCTTGCCCAGCAGGATATCCCGGAACATCACGAAATCCCCGGCCAGGCTGTAAAGCGGATAGGTGAAGGTCGCTGGCCGGTTTTTCTCAAAAAAGAAATGCCCGACCCAGGCAAAGCCATAGCCGAACACCGGCACGGCCAGCAGCAGCAACCATTTGCCACTGCCAATGGTGTAGGCCAGCAGCGCTATCACCAGGCTGGTGCCGACGAAGTGCAGACGGCGGCAGGTGGGGTTGCTGTGCTCCCCAAGATAGTACGGATAGAACTCGGCAAAACTGCGAAACTGCGCTTTGCTGTTCATGGCAGTGCTCCGGGATTAATACTTCTGGACAAGATACACGGCGTGGAGCCTGATTCGAGTCTAGAGTGACTGACGGGGCCTACCAGTGACAATAGGCGCCAAATGAGTATCCTTGGGGTTCACCGCAGGAGCGGTCGGTAAAAGAAGCCTGTCATGAGCGAAAGAACAACGTCAGCCAGTTGGGCATCAGGGATCGTGAAGGCACTTGAACTGGAAGGGCTGGATTGCAGAGCCATGTTCAAGCAGTTGGGGCTGGACTTTGCCGCCCTCGATGACCCTGATGCACGTTTCCCTCAAGATTCCATGACCCGTCTCTGGCAACTGGCGGTGGAGCTGTCGGGCAATGAGGCCATCGGCCTGAACATGGCACGGGTGGTCCGCCCGGCGTCGTTCCATGTGGTGGGCTATGCGTTGATGTCAAGCCGCACCCTGGCCGAGGGCTTCGAGCGCCTGGTGCGCTACCAGCGCATCATCGCCGAAAGCTCCGACCTCAGTTTCGTCCTTGGCGCCGAGGGCTATTCGCTGATTCTGACCGTGCATGGCGACCACCTGCCGCCGACCCGGCACAGCGCCGAAGCGTCGCTGGCCTGTGCGCTGGCGCTGTGCAAATGGCTCAGTGGCCGGCCGGTACAGCCGCGGCGGGTACTGGTGCAGGGGCCGCAGCCGAAGAATGTCGAGCCTTACAAGGTGGCGTTCCATTCGCCGCTGGTATTCGGTGCCCCGCATGATGCGCTGGTGTTCGAGCGGGCCGACATGGAGGCGCCGCTGCCGACCGCCAACGAGGCCATGGCGGTGCTGCACGACCGGTTTGCCGGCGAGTACCTGGCACGCTTTTCCGAAAGCCGGGTCAGCCACCGCGTGCGCCAGGTGTTGTGCCGCATCCTGCCGCAGGGTGAGCCCAAGCGCGAAACCCTGGCCCAGGCCCTGCACCTGTCGCAGCGCACCTTGCAACGGCGGCTGCAGGAGGAAGGCACCAGCTTCCAGACCTTGCTTGACGACACCCGCCGCGAGCTGGCCGAACAGTACCTGGCCCAGCCGGGCATGACCTTGCTGGAAACCGCCTACCTGCTGGGCTTTGCCGACCCCAGCAACTTCTATCGGGCGTTCCGTCGTTGGTTCGATGCCACGCCCAGCGAGTACCGCGCACGCCTGGGCACGGAAGGCGAAGCGCTCAGTGACGCCAGAACGCCGGCATGCACAACACCAGCACCGTGATGATTTCCAGGCGACCCAGCAGCATGCCGGTCGCCAGAATCCATTTGGCCGCGTCAGGCAGCGTGGCGTAGTTGCCCGACGGGCCGATCACTTCGCCCAGGCCCGGGCCTACACCCGAAACCGTGCCCGCAGCGCCGGTCAGCGCGGTCATCCAGTCCACGCCCAGCAGCGACAGCAGCAGCGCCATGACACAGATGGTGATGGCGAAGAAGAACGAGAACGTCAGGATCGAACGCACGATGTCTTCATCGAGGCGATGGCCGTTGTATTTCTGCTTGATCACCGCGCGCGGGTGAATCAGCTGGTTGAGGCTGGCCTTCAGCAGGATGTAGGCCACCTGGAAGCGGAAAATCTTGATACCGCCTGCGGTCGAGCCGGAGCAGCCGCCAACGAAGCCCAAGTAGAAGAACAGCATCAGCGAGAAGTTGCCCCACAGGCTGTAGTCACCCAGGGAGAAACCGGTGGTGGTGACCACTGAGGTCACGTTCAGCGCTACATGGCGCAAGGCATCGAGCCAGTGCAGATCGGTGCTGTACCAATACCAGGTGCCCAACACCAGCCAGGTGGCCACCAGCATGCCCAGCAAACCTTGCACCTGCTGGTCGCGGATCAGCGCCTTGCGGTTGCCACGCAGGGTAGCTACGTAAAGGGTGAACGGCAGGCTGCCCATGATCATCACCACCACCGCAACCCAGTGCACGGCCGGGATATCCCATTTCGCCAATGACTGGTCGGAGGTGGAGAAACCGCCGGTAGAGATAGCCGACATGGCGTGGTTTATTGCATCGAACGGGCTCATGCCCGCCCACCAGAAGGCCAGCGCGCCCAGTATCGAGAAGCCGACGTAAACCCCCACGATCGACTTGGCGACCATGTGCGACCGCGGCATGACCTTTTCCGAGCGGTCGGACGATTCGGTCTGGAACAGGCGCATGCCGCCGATGCGCAGCAGCGGCAGGATCGCCACCGCCATGGCGATGAAGCCGATACCGCCGAGCCAGTGCAGCATCGAACGCCACATCAGGATGCCCGGCGACATGTTATCGAGCCCGCTGAGCACGGTGGCGCCGGTGGCGGTGATGCCTGACATGCTTTCGAAGAAGGCGTCTGTGTAGCTGATGTGCTGGGTCAGCAGGAACGGTAGCGCGGCGAACACGCACACCACCAGCCAACTGCTGACGGTCAGCAGGTACATGTCGCGCGGGCGCAGGTGTACATGCTCCGGGCGCCCCTGCACCACCAGGGCCAAGCCGGCGATGAAGGTGATCAGGCTCGACCAGAGAAACGACGGCATGTCGCCGGTGCGCTCGAAGATCACCAGGGTCGCCATGGGCACGGCCATGCTCACGGCCAGCGTAATCAGGAAGATGCCGATGATGAAACCAATAATCCTTAAGGTCGGCAACGCCATGTGATCTGCTCAGACTCGAAACGGAAGGGCGCCATTCTACCTATGGGTCCGGTGATGTAAACGCTAGAATGGCCGCACATTCAACTGCCAGGAGGGTAGCCGATGGAGGCTCTCGACGCATTGCTCAACCGTGTTTCCGTGCCACGCCTGACCGACCCGGCGCCCAATGCCGCCCAGCGTGAGGCGCTGTTCCAGGCTGCCCTGCGCGCCCCGGACCACGGCCAGCTGCGGCCGTGGCGTTTTCTTACCATTGAAGGCCAGGGCCGCGAGAAGCTCGGCGAGCTGTTCGCCGAAGCCTTGCAGCACAAGGGCGATGCCAGCCAGGCGGCACTGGACAAGGCCCGTGCCATGCCGCTGCGGGCGCCATTGTTGATCGTGGTGGTGGCCAGGTTGCAGGACCACTTCAAGGTGCCCAAGTCCGAGCAGCGTCTGGCCGCAGGCTGTGCAGCGCACGGCATTCTGATTGCTGCGCATGCGCAGGGGATCGGCGCGGTGTGGCGTACCGGTGACATGGCCTTCGATGCCCATGTGCACAAGGGGTTGGGGTTGGCCGAGAACGAGGAGCTGATCGGCTACCTGTACGTCGGCACGCCGCTGACCGAGCCGCGGACGGCGCCGGTGCTGGAAACTGCCGATTTCGTCAGTGGCTGGGGTGAGTAAGGCTGCCTTGGACTGATTGATGTATCAAGGCTTCCGGCCTCTTCGCGGGTAAACCCGCTCCTGCAACGGCATCTACATCCCCTGTAGGAGCGGGTTTACCCGCGAAGAGGCCAGGCGCCGTTACACCCATCAACTGCCTGCTGCTTCAGCCAAGGGGAACTCCAGCCTGGCCACAAACCCACCCTGTGGATGATTCTCCAGCACCAGGCTACCGCCATGGCGCTCCGCTGCCTTGCGTGCAATCGCCAGCCCCAGGCCATGCCCCGGCGCTGCCTGCCCCGGCGCGCGAAAGAACGGCTCGCCCAGTTGCGCCATGTGCTCCGCTGCTGCCCCAGGCCCATGGTCACGTACGCTGATCACGATGCGGTTCTGCTCGCGTGCAGCGCTGACCTCGACCGGCTGGCCCGCCGGGTTGAAACGCAGGGCATTGCGCAGCAGGTTGTCCACGGCACGCTCGATCAGCGTTGGCCAACCCTGCAAGCTCAACCCTGGCTGCGCCTCCAGGCGCACGTCCTGCTCCGGCGCGCTTAGCAGGGCATCCTTGCGTACGCTGCCGAGCAAGGCATTGATGTCGACCGGTTCGGCATGAGCCTGCTCGGCATCCACCCGGGCCAGGGCGAGGATTTCGCTGATCAGGTCTTCCAGGCGGTCGCATTCGCGGGTCAGGCGCGGCCACAGGGTTTGCCGCTGCTCGTGATCGGCACGCTCTGCCAGGGCCAAGGCGATACGCAGCCGGGCCAGTGGCGAGCGTAGCTCATGAGACACGTCGCGCAGCAACTGGCGCTGGCTGCCGATGGTGCTTTGCAGGCGTGCGCCCATCTTGTTGAAGTCCTTGGCCAGCACGCCAAACTCGTCGCGCCGAGCTGCCAGCCGTGCCAGGCTGTTCTGCTGATAGGTAGACTGGCCCAGGTCGTGTACGGCGCTGCGCAGGCGGCTTAACGGACGGGTTATGGACAGCGTCACCAGCAGGCTGAACAGGGTCAGCACGACCAAGGCAATGCCCAGTGCGCTGAGCGGCCACAGCAGGCTTTCACGGTGCCAGGCATCCAGCGCCGGATGGGGGATGCGGTAGATCAGCAAGTAGGTTTCGCCGGTGTCGGGGCTGGTGTATTCCTCGGTCAGCCGGCGCCATGGCAAGCGCCGCTGGTCATTGTGCTGGCGCGCTTCGAAGGCTGCCGCACGGCGTGGGAAGGTACCCGGCACCACGGCCTCACCGCTATCGTCGAGCACCTGCACGTCGATCTTGTAGCGGTCCTTGCGTCGTTCCAGAAAGTGCTGGGCCGCATCCAGGCCTTCCTGCTCATAGTGCTTGGCCCACTTGCTGGCCAGGGTGTTCAGGCCCGGGTGGCGGCTGAGGATCCAGGCGTCCTGGTTGAGCATGTGCCCCAGCAGGATCGACAGGCCTGCGACCAGGGTGATGGCCAGCCAGAAACTGGCCAGGATGCGCCAGAACAAAGAACGCAAGTGCACCTCCTAAACGGGAAAAGCCCGGCCCGCAGTGATGCGGACCGGGCAGGGGGCGGACAGCTTACTGGGCCTTGGCGCCTTTTTCAGCTTTCCAGGCCTTGAACTCCTGCCACTCGGCTTTCTTGGCGGCGCGTTCCTTTTGCAGTTCATCGAACTTCTTCTGCTGGTCAGGCTTGAGCAGGTTGCGCACCGCGCTGTCGGTCTTGTCGCGGCTGGCTTTCAGCTCGTCCTTCATGGCCTTCTGGTCGGCGGCCGGCAGCTTGGACAGGTAGCGCTCGGTGATGTCGCGGCGCTGCTGCATCTGCTCGCCCATCAGCTTGCCGATCTGCTGGCGCTGCTCGCGGCTCAGGTCCAGTTGGTGGAAAGGCGCATCACCGCGATGATGCGGGCCGTCGTGGCGCGGGCCGCCGTCAGGCATGGCCATGGCAACGGTCGGCAGAGCGGCAGCGAACATCAGGGCGATAAGGGTCTTGCGCATGGTGTCTCTCCTTTACATGGGCCGGTGATTACCGGATGAGCACAGTCTAGGGAGATCACCGTCAAGCGCAGTCAGGGGAGGGTAAAGGCAAAGTAAAGATGAGTGGCCCGTGCAGGCGCGGCCTTGTACCGCGAATGAGGCGCGCAGCTTTACAGGCAGTAGTAATAGCCACGGCTACGCAGCGCCACGATGCGTGGACGGCCATCGGCGTGTGGGCCGATCTTCTTGCGAAGGTTGCTGACATGCATGTCCAGGCTGCGGTCGTACAGGGTCAGCTTGCGGCCCAGGCCGATCTGCGCCAGTTCCTGTTTGTCCAGCGGCTCGCCGGGCTGACGCAGCAGCGCTTCAAGAATACGGCTTTCGGACAGGGTCAGGGTCATTTCGCGGCCATCGATCCTGGCCACACCCCGCGCAGGGCTGTAGACCAGGTCACCCAGTTCCATCTGGCTGGTCGTGGCGGTGGGGTGGCTGCGGCGCAGTACCGCGCGCAGGCGGGCAGTGAGCTCGCGCGGGTCGCAGGGTTTTGCCAGGTAATCGTCGGCGCCCAGTTCCAGGCCGAGAATGCGGTCCAGCGGCTCGCCGCGGGCTGACAGCATCAGCACCGGCAACTCGGCATGCTCGCTGCGCAACTGCTTGAGAAGCTCCAGGCCGCTGCCGTCGGGCAACATCACATCCAATACCACGGCAGCAGGCGCATGCTCGGCCAAGGCCTGGCGAGCGCTCTGGCCATCGTGGCAGGCACGCACGGAAAACCCTTCCTGGGTCAGCCAGCTGCCGAGCAGCTCGCACAGTTCCTGGTCATCATCAATCAGTAACAGCTCGCTCATGACTCACTCAATTCAACCAATGACGGCGGTGATTCGGCCCGCCAGTGGCAAAGATACCGCAGACTGATGGCCTGAGTATAACTGCTGGTACCGCGTGGCCCTCTTCGCGGGTGAACCCGCTCCTACAAGGGTCTGTGTCCAACCACCGACGTGTGTCCACCACCAAATCTGTGTAGGAGCGGGTTTACCCGCGAATACGGTAGCGGCGGCAACGGTGAACGGCGGGTGGAGATTGGCCAGCAGGCCCGGCCCTTTCGCGGGTGAACCCGCTCCTACAAGGGTCTGTGTCCAACCACCGACGTGTGTCCACCACCAATCTGTGTAGGAGCGGGTTTACCCGCGAATACGGTAGCGGCGGCAACGGTGAACGGCGGATGGAGATTGGCCAGCAGGCCCGGCCCTTTCGCGGGTGAACCCGCTCCTACAAGGGTCTGTGTCCAACCACCGACGTGTGTCCACCACCA
>NZ_JBICII010000012.1:0-20327 GCF_043101865.1 Pseudomonas sp. zjy_15 | reverse complement strand
CCGGCCCTTTCGCGGGTTTACCCGCGAATACGGTAGCGGCGGCAACGGTGAACGGCCAGGGGCATTGGCCAGCAGGCCCGGCCCTTTCGCGGGTAAACCCGCTCCTACGACGGTCTGCGCATCGGTATAGGAGCGGGCTTGCCCGCGAAGAGGCCGGTGGATTCAATAGATGCCTGTCAGGATTTGGGCGGATGAATGATCCGTTCGATCTTGTCCTTGATCAGCAACCTTTCCTTGCGCAGGCGGTTGACGGCCTCGTCGTTGGTTCCGTTGCCTTCGGCGGCGACCACCTCCTTGTCCTTGGCGTTGTACTCCTTGTGCAGTTTGTGCAGGTCCTGATCCTTCTCCATGAGCGCCTGGAATGCATCAGCGGTAACGTGCAGGTCAGCGAGCAGATCATGCGGAACTGGCATTTCTTCACCTCTGTCAGGGTTGTCGGTAAGGCTCTGATCACTGAGGATAGCTGTCTTTGCGCAGGCTGGTGACGGCTGTCCAGGCTGAATGGCAGCTGAATGCTTTTGCGATAACTTGTAAAAGACGCACCTTCACGAAATTGTTACCGTCTTTTTCACAAAAAATTGATGACGTGCTTTCTAGAGTTCAACCAACTTTCCCACGGTGCCTTCTGGCCTGGGGGGTGAAAATCACTCTTGATTGCGAACGCTGATGCTCAACTTCAAATCCCTGCGGACTGAATGGGTCACGCTGCTGGCCAGTCTTTACCTGCTGATCGGCTTCAACATGTTCCTCTGGGAGCACCTGCAGGCGGTGGTTCCTGCCGGCCTGTCGGGGTTATGGCTGAGTCTGGCGTTTGCCGTGCTGATGCTCTTCGCCTTCAATTTGATCCTCACGTTACTTGCCTTCCGGTATGTATTGAAGCCGGTACTTATTGTGTTGTTCATGAGTGGCGCGGGCGTGGCTTACTTCATGAACCAGTACGGCGTACTTATTGATACCGGCATGTTTCGTAATATGGCCGAGACCAATATTGCGGAAGTGCGCGACTTGATGTCGTTCAAGTTTGCCGCGTATATCCTGCTGCTGGGCGTGCTGCCTTCGGTGCTGCTGTGGAAGGCGAAGATCGCTTACCGCCTCTGGCACCGCGAGCTGCTGGGCAAGTTAGTGGTCGGTGGTGCCTGTGTGGTGACCATCGGTTCGGTCGCGTTGGTCAATTATCAAGGACTGTCGTCGTTGTTGCGCAATCACCATGAGCTGCGCCTGATGCTCACCCCCAGCAATATCGTCGGGGCGTCCATTGGTTATGTCAGCGAGCGTGTCGGTACGGCTTCGCGCCCGTTCCAGCATTATGGTGAAGATGCCAAGCGTGATGCGGCCTGGCAAAAACATGAGCGCAAGTCGTTGACCGTGCTGGTGGTCGGAGAAAGTGCCCGGGCAGACCATTTCGGCGTGCTGGGCTATGACCGCGATACCACGCCCAATCTCGCCAGGGAGCAGGGCCTGCTGGCGTTTTCCGACGTGCACTCGTGCGGTACGGAAACGGCGGTTTCGGTGCCTTGCATGTTCTCGGGCATGAAGCGCAGGGACTACGACGCCCGCGTAGCGAAAAACCGTGAAGGGCTGTTGGACATCCTTCAACGTGCCGGCCTGGCCGTGCAGTGGCGCGACAACCAATCGGGCTGCAAAGGCACCTGCGATCGTGTGCAGTTCATCGATGTCAGCAACCTCAAGGACCCGCAGCTGTGCGCCAATGGCGAATGCCATGACCAGATCCTGCTGCAAGGCCTGGACGCGCTGATCGACAACCTCGACAAGGACACCGTGCTGGTGCTGCACCAGATGGGTAGCCACGGCCCCGAGTACTTCAAGCGCTACCCCAGTGAAGACGAGCGCTTCACCCCGGTGTGCCAGAGCAACGCGTTGAACCAGTGCAGCCAGGAGGAAATCATCAACGGGTACGACAACACCCTTGCCTACACCGACAAGGTGCTGGCCTCGCTGATCGATACCCTGCGCAGCAAGCAAGACAAGGTCGACACCGCGATGATCTACCTGTCCGACCACGGCGAGTCGCTGGGCGAGTACAACCTGTTCCTGCACGGCACGCCGTACGCCATCGCTCCCGAGCCGCAGAAGCATGTGCCGCTGCTGACCTGGTTCTCCGACAGCTACAAGGAGGACTTCGGTATCGACAACGACTGCCTGGCCCGGCTCAGCGATACCCCGTTGTCCCAGGACAATCTGTTCCACTCGATGCTTGGCCTGTTGCAGGTACACACCGAGCTCTACCAGCAGTCGCTGGACATGTTCGCCGGTTGCCGGCCCTGGCTGGCAGCCAAGCGCTGAAGTCAGTCGCGTGTCATGCAGGCTTGCGCGGTCCCTGTGGGAGCGGGCAAGCCCGCGAACCCGTGCCAAGCCCGTGCCATACACCGTGTTGCCTTCTTCGCGGGCGCGCCCGCTCCCACAGGGTGGACTGCCCCCTGAAAGCTGGACAGTTTCACCAGCAGTGCCCTCGCCGTATATACTGCGCGCCAATGTTAGTGGGAGAGCCTTGTGGCCATCGAAATTCACTGGATCCGTGACGACCAGAGCCTGGCCGAGCACTGCCGCGACTGGCACCAGCTGCCCTTCGTCGCCGTCGACACCGAATTCATGCGGGTCGACACCTTCTACCCGAAAGCCGGGCTGATTCAGATCGGCGACGGCCAACGTGCCTTCCTGATCGACCCGCTGCTGATCGGCAACTGGCAACCCTTGGCCGACCTGCTGGAAGACAGCGGTGTGGTCAAGGTGCTGCACGCCTGCAGCGAAGACCTCGAAGTGCTGCTGCGCCTGACCGGCAAGCTGCCTCAGCCGTTGTTCGACACTCAGCTGGCCGCCGGTTACCTGAACCTGGGCTTCTCCATGGGCTATTCGCGCCTGGTGCAGGAAGTGCTGGGCATCGAATTGCCCAAAGGTGAAACCCGCTCTGACTGGCTGCAACGCCCGCTCTCGGAAACCCAGGTCAGCTACGCTGCCGAAGACGCCGTGCACCTGGCCGAGCTGTTCACCGTGCTGCGCCCGCGGCTGAGTGACGACAAGTACGCCTGGGTGCTGGAGGACGGCGCCGAATTGGTGGCTGCGTTGCGCCGTGAAGTCGAGCCCGAAAGCCTGTACCGCGACGTCAAGCTGGCCTGGAAGCTGGCGCCTCAACAACTGGCAGTGCTGCGTGAGCTGTGCGCTTGGCGCGAGCGCGAGGCGCGCAACCGCGATGTACCGCGCAATCGTATCCTCAAGGAGCACTCGCTGTGGCCCATGGCCAAGAGCCAGCCGAACAACCTGTCGGCCTTGGCCAAGATCGACGAGATGCACCCGCGCACCATTCGTCAGGACGGTGAGTTCCTCATCCAGCTGATCAAGCGCGCCGCCAGCCTGCCGGCCGAGCAATGGCCAGCGCCCTTGCCCGAGCCGCTGCCGATCGAGGCTGCCGGCCTCCTCAAGCAGTTGCGTGCCATCGGCCAGGCCGAAGGCGAGCGCCTGGGGATTGCGCCCGAGTTGATGCTGCGCAAGAAAGCCCTGGAGGCGCTGCTCAAGAGCGGTTACCCCAATGGCCCTTATAAACTGCCCGATTCGCTGCGCGGCTGGCGCCGTGAGCGCATGGGCCAGGCCCTGCTGGACAACCTGGCAGGCGCCGGAGAAACCCGATGAAACGCATTTGCTCGATCTACAAAAGCCCACGCAAGAACGAAATGTACCTGTACGTGCTCAAGGCTGACGGCCTGGAGCGCGTGCCTGAAGGCCTGCTGCCGTTCTTCGGCACCCCCGTGCACGCTTTCGACCTGGTGCTCAGCCCTGAGCGCAAGCTGGCTCGCGAGGACATCAGCAAGGTGCTGGAGAACCTCGAAAGCCAAGGCTACCACCTGCAGATGCCGCCGCTGGAAGATGAGTACATCGAGCACCTGCCCGAAGAGCTGCTGCGCCGTAACGACCCCGTCTGACCATGCGCGTACTGATTGCTGAGCATGACCATGCTCGATACGCCGAGCTTTTGCGCGCAGCCGCGCCTGAAGTGGAAGTTCTGACCAGCGGCGACTCTGCCGAACTGGCCCGCCAGGCACCGCAGTGCCCGGTGTGGCTGGGCCAGCCGGACTTGCTGGCAAGTCTGCTGCGCCAAGGCCATAAGCCTGCCTGGATGCAGTCGACATGGGCCGGTATCACGCCGTTGCTGGCCGATGGCCTACCACGTGATTACCGCCTGAGCCGGGCAGTGGGTATCTTCGGTCAGGTGATGGCCGAGTACATGCTCACCTATATGCTAGGCCATGAGCGTGAGGTGCTGGCGCGTCTGGTCAGCCAGGTCGAGCGGCGTTGGGATGACCACCCGGGGCGCAGCCTGGAAGGGCGCAAGGCACTCATTGTGGGTGTAGGCGACATTGGTCAGCGTGTGGCCGAGTTCCTGCAGCCGTTTGGTGTAGAGCTTTACGGGGTCGCCAGCAGCGCCCGTGAGCAGGCGCCGTTCGTCGAGGTGGCGGCGCTGGCCGACCTGCCGCGCATGGTCGGCCAGGTCGACTACGTGCTAAACCTGCTGCCGGATACCCCCGCCACTCATGACCTGTATGACGCAGCGCTGTTCAAGTGCTTCCAGCCCTCGGCCTTGTTCATCAATGCCGGACGCGGTGTAGCAGTGGTCGATGCCGACTTGGTAGGGGCGCTGAAAGAAGGCCATCTGGCCGGTGCGGTGATCGATGTCTGCCGGCAAGAGCCGCTGCCCAGGCAACACCCGTTCTGGAGCGCGTGGGGCTTGTTGCTGACCGGACACAGTTCGGCACCCACCTCGCCGACAGCGATGGTGCGCTTGTTTGTCGAGAATGCGCGGGCTTATGAAGCGGGGCAGGGGTTGCGGGGTGAAGTCGATTTCGCCCGGGGCTACTGATCGCAGTGGCCTGTACCGGCCTCGTCGCGGGTAAACCCGCTCCAGCTCAGGGTGGTGATCCCCCCCGCAGGAGCGGGCTTGCCCGCGAAGAGGCCAGCACTGCCAACACAAACCTTACAGGCTGAAATCGCCTTCAGCAGCCAGCTCGCTCAGCGGTTTGCGCGGGCTCGGCACTTCACGCGCCTGCAGCGCTTCGTCCAGGCTGGCCTTGTCCCCCAGCTTGCCGATCGCCACCATGGCGTGCAGTACGTAACCCTCGGGAATCTTCAGTTCCTGACGTGCCAGGTCCTGATCGAAGCCGGCCATGCCATGGGTATGCCAGCCGCTGATGCTGGCCTGCAGGGCCAGGTGCCCCCAGGCAGAGCCCGTGTCGAAGGTGTGCCATAGCGCCGGTTTTTCTTCCGTAGCCCCCGGGGCCGCGAAGGTAGTCTTCGAAATGACCAGCACCAGCGCCGACGCCTGTTGCGCCCAGCTGCGATTGAAGGGAACCAGCAGGCTCAGGTAACGCTCCCAGTTCGGCGTGTCGCGGCGGGCATAAAGGAAGCGCCAAGGCTGCGAGTTATAGGCCGAAGGTGCCCAGCGGGCGGCTTCGAGGAAGCTCAACAGGGTTTCTTCGCTGATCGGCTCGGCGGTGAAGGCGCGTGGCGACCAGCGGTTGATGAACTGCTCGTTGATGGCGTAATCGGCAATGCGGGGGGTGGCGCTCATGGCGGCTCCTGCAAACGGACGGGAAAAGCGCACGCTACTGCGTGCCGTCGCGACTGACAAGCGGTCTGGCTTTGCCGAAGGCCAGGCTCTAGACTGGCGCCGCTGCGCGCCGTGGCCCCCAAGATGAAGGCAGGAACCCTGTGTGATGATTGCTGAAAACGCGCCGTTCTGGCGGCGCAAGACCCTCGAACAACTCAACCAGCAAGAGTGGGAGTCGCTGTGCGATGGCTGCGGCCTGTGCTGCCTGCAGAAGCTCGAGGACGAAGACGACAACAGCGTCTATTACACCCGCATCGCCTGCAAGTTGCTGGACCTGGATACGTGCCAGTGCAGCGACTACCCCAGCCGCTTTGCCCAAGTGCCGGACTGCATCCAGCTTACCCCGGGCAAGGCCGACCAGTTCAAGTGGCTGCCGAGTACCTGCGGTTACCGTCTAGTCAGTGAGGGCAAGGACTTGCCGGATTGGCATCACCTGGTCTGTGGCGATCGCCAACAGGTCCATGAACAGCGCATTTCCCAGTCGGGGCGTATGCTCAGTGAACACGATGTGCACGAAGACGACTGGGAAGACCACCTGATCTTCCGCGCCAGCTGACCGGCGCGGCCTGCCTCGGGGAAACAAGGAGTTTCTGTATGCGTTGCCAGCTGTTGTTGCTGTTGGGCCTGATGGCCAGTTCGCCGGCCTGGGCGAAAAAGGTCGACCTCGACTACCAGGTGCGCCTGCTGCCTGCCAGTGGCCAGGCTGAAGTGCGCGTTACATTGGCCGAAGGCAGTGTGGTGCGCAGCCTGGACTTCGACCTGAGCAAGGCTGGGGTTTACAGCGGCTTCCAGGCTGATGGGCAATGGCAGCTGAAGGGCCAGCGTGGTGTATGGCAACCAGCGGCCGGCAAGACCAGCCTCAGCTACCGCGTGCAGCTGGACCAGAAGCTTGCCAGCGGCGCCTATTCATCACGCATCACCCCGCACTGGGCACTGTTCCTCGGCGACCAGCTGATACCTCCTGCGCACCTCGACCAACAGGACGGTACCGAGCTGGTGGCGCGCCTGGCTTTCGACCTGCCCGAGGGGTGGAAGAGCATCGAAACGTCCTGGCCGCGCATCGGCAAGGAGAAGTTTCGCATCGACAACGTGTCACGCCTGTTCGATCGCCCGACCGGCTGGATGCTTGCCGGCGACCTGGGCAGCCGCCGCGCTCGCCTGGGCGAAACCGAAGTGACCGTGGCCGCGCCGGTGGGGCAGGGCATGCGACGCATGGACAGCCTGACCTTGCTCACATTCGTCTGGCCACAACTACAGGCTGTGTTCCCGCGCAACCCGCCCAAGCTGCTCTTGGTCGGGGCGCGTGACGGCATGTGGCGAGGGGCTATGGCTGCACAGGGCTCGTTGTACCTGCACAGTGCCCGGCCCATGGTCAGCGAGAACGGCAGTAGCCCGTTGCTGCGCGAACTGGTGCAACTGTTCGCGCAGGTTCACGGGCGTGACGGTAGTGACTGGCTGGTAGAGAGCCTGACCGATTATTACGCCAACGAGTTGCTGCGCCGCTCGGGCGGGATGAGTGACGACCGCTACCAGGTCTGGCAGGCGCGCCTGAGCAAGCAGGGCGCCAAGGTCAACAGGCTCAAGGGTGAGCGCGCCAGTCCGGCGCAGGTGGCCCGTGGCGTGATGCTGTTGCAGGCGCTGGACAAGGAAATCCGCATTCACACCCAGGCCAGGCGTTCGTTGGACGATGTGGTGCGTGGGCTGATGCGCCTGCCCAGCGTCAGTACCGAAGACTTCGTCCAGATCAGCGAGAACGTGCTGGGACGGCGTTCCGATGTGCTGCAGAGCAAGGTGCTGCACTAGGCCTCCCTGGCCCCTGGCAATCGGCAAGGTGACATCTTCAGCAAGTCGCATTTCAGGTGTGTAAAGTCGTACCTGGAATACACCGCCGAGCAGAAACTCAGCATTGTTCACGGGGCGAAACCGAGGAAGGGGAGCGCGCAGCCGACCATCGTCGGCAACGTTGATCGCGACAACCCATGGTTTGTCGAGGCAATGTTCCGCCCGGTTTCGGTGCTGTTCTGACGGAGCTCAGCACCTGGCCGTCCTGTGTTGGCAGGCCTGTCCTGCTGCCGCAGTGGCGGCCTTTTTATTTGAACTTGGGTCCCGAGCGGGTATTCAGCCCCTTGGCCAATCGGTCGTACAGCACCACATTCACCGTCGCCGCCAGGTTCATGCAGCCCTCGGTTGGTATGTAGATTGTCTCTTCACACCATCCCCTCACCTCTTCGCTCAACGAGCCATCCTCTGGCCCGAAGATGTAAATGGCCCGGTCTGGATGGGTGTAGTCCGGCAATGGCCGTGCGCCCTCCACCAGTTCCACCGCCACGGGCGTGCAGCCCAGCGGGATAATGCGCTGCAGGTCGTCGATGCCGATCAGCGGGATGTCGTAGTGCACACGTTTGGTGTCGGTGACGAAGTCACGCGCGCGCTCATAGCGTTTGCCCGTGTAGAACACCGAATTGACGCCATAGCAGCCCGCGGCGCGCATCACAGAGCCGACGTTTTCTGCCGACTTGGGGTTGAACAGGCCGATGCAGCTGTATCGTTTGTTTGCCACGTACCGGGGCCCTTCGCGAAAAAAAGCGCGATTATACGGGCTGCCCGGTAGCAGCGGGGGGCGAATCGATGGTCAGTCTTTCTTCAGCATGCCCGCCAGCCCGGCAAACGGGTTGTGCGTGGCCTTGGCAATGCTCGGGGTGCTGGTGGAGCCTTCGCTGAAGTACTGCTGGTCGGTGTAGCGCGAGTGCTCGTTGTCGTGGCAGTACAGGCACAGCAGCTCCCAGTTGGAGCCGTCCTGAGGATTGTTGTCGTGGTTGTGGTCACGGTGATGCACGGTCAGTTCGCTCAGGCGCTTGCCGGCGAACTCGCGGGCGCAGCGGCCGCACACGTGCGGGTACATTCTCAGGGCCTTGTCGCGGTAGCCCATTTCCTTGTCGCGCTTGGCATCGGCCAGGATGCGGTCGAGGCGCGCGGTAGCGGCGGCAGAAGAGGTGGAGCTCATGGTGTTTCCTTTGTTCTGATCAGGCAGGTGACGGTTATGCCATTGAGTCTAGCGCGCTTGCAGGTCAGGCGGACAGGCGAAAGCGTTGATTTAGGCGTAGCCTGTAGCAAGGTTCCCGACAGGAGGTTGCTGATGTTTCACGCGATCCTCGCCGCGCTGTTGATGGCTGGCCTGCCTCTGGCAGAAGCTGCCAGCACGCCACCTCGACTCAATACGCCAGTGCCTGGTGCACCGGGTACGCCCACGCCCACGCCATACCCGCAGATAACCCCGAGTACACCGCCCAAGGCTTATGACAGTCAGCCGGGGGCGCCGTTGTTGCCGCCGATGCCAGTGCCCGGCCCGCCGAAGGACCAGCCATTGCCCGGGTTGCGGCCGGAGCCGCCGAAGCCGCCAGCGCAGGATGATTGAGCATGAGCACTCTGCGCCGCCATCATGTGTGAGCAACTGTCTTGCTCAACTTCTAAAAGCTGGCGCGATCGCTGTGGGTGCGGGCTTGCCCGCGAACACCGGCGCAGCCGGTGCCAGGCACTGCATTGAATTTTTTGCGGGCTTGCCCGCTCCCACAGTGATCGCGCGGGTGCTCAAACCTGGGTTTAGGCAATACCTAGCTCGCCAAACACGAACGCATACTCCAGCGCCACATCCTTCAACCCTTGGTACCGCCCGCTCATCCCACCGTGCCCAGCCCCCATCTCGGTCTTGAGCAGCAGCAGGTTGCTGTCGGTCTTGAGCGTGCGCAACCTCGCCACCCATTTGGCGGCTTCCCAATACTGCACGCGGCTGTCGTTGTAGCCCGCCACCACCAGCATCGCCGGGTAGGCCTGCGCTTTCAGGTTCTCGTACGGCGCATAAGCCTTGATCCGTTCATACACCTCCGGCTCCTCAGGGTTGCCCCATTCGTCGTACTCGGTCACGGTCAGCGGCAGCTCCGGGTCGAGCATGGTGTTGAGCACGTCGACGAATGGCACTTCGGCAATGGCGCAGCGGAACAATTCCGGGCGCAGGTTGAGCACCGTGCCGATCAGCAGGCCGCCGGCGCTGCCACCACTGATGGCCAGGCGATCGGCGGCAGTCACGCCTTGGCTGATCAGGTGCTCGGCGCAGGCGATGAAGTCGCTGAAGGTGTTGTGCTTGTGTTCCTGCTTTCCGGCACGGTACCAGGCCTCGCCCAGTTCGCCGCCGCCACGCACATGGGCGATGGCAAAGGCCACGCCACGTTCCAGCAGGCTCAGGCGCGCATGTGAGAACCAGGGGTCGAGGCTTTCGCCATAGGCGCCATAGCCGTACAGGTACAGTGGCACGGTCTTGCCCAGGTCCTGGCGGCGGCGTACCAGGCTGATCGGCACCTGGGTTCCGTCCGCTGCGGTTGCCCACAGGCGCTCACTGACATAGTCATCGGCATCGAACGCACCGAGCACCGGGGTTTGCTTGAGCACGACCTGAGCGCCCGTGGACAACGCCAGTTGGCGCACCTGGGCCGGGCGGTTGAGCGCTTCGTAGCGCAAGCGTATGCAAGGGCTGGCAAATTCCAGGCTGTCCTGCACGTACAGGCTGTAGGCGGCGTCTGGCAGTTCGACGCGGTAGGTCGGCAAGCCCTGTGGGCGCACGTCGATGATCGGCAGGCCGCCTTCGCGCAGGCTCAGGGTCAGGGCACCGCTATTCAGGCTGAGGCCTTCGAGCATGACCGTGTCGCGGTGCGCCACCAGCACCTGCCACTGTTCGCGGCTAGGTACTGGCGCGACTGGCGCGTGGTACAGGGCGAAATTGATGCCATCCTGGTTGGTGCGGATGAACCAGCGCCACTCGCCGTCGAGCTGGCCATGGTCGGGGAAGTATTCGTGGCCTTCGACGCGCGGCGCCAGGCAGGTGAACGGCGCCTGCGGGGTTTCGGCGTCCAGTACCCAGGCCTCACTGGTGGTCTTGCTGTTCAGCAGCAGCACCAGCTGGCGCTCGGAACTGGTGCGGTAGCAGTGCAGGAAGAAACGCCCGTCCGGCTCTTCGAACACGGTTTGGGCGGCGTCAGTGCCCAAGGTGTGGCGACGCAGGCGCCATGGGCGGTGGGTGTCGTCCAGCTCAGCGAAGAATAACGTCTGGCTGTCGTTGGCCCAGGTCAGGCTACCGTCGCAGTCGTCGAAGGGCAGGGTCGTGACACGGTCACTGGCCAGGTCTTTGATGTACAGGGTATGGATTTCGTCGCCGCTGGTGTCGAGGCTGTAGGCCAGCAGGCGGTGGTCGGGGCTGACGCTGAACGCGCCGAGGGAAAGGAAACCGCCGTTGGCCAGGACGTTGGGGTCGAGCAGCAGCTGCTCCTGGTTTTCATCGACGGTGTTCGAGTCGTCGGCGGGGCGTGGGCAGCGGTAGTGACGCGGGTATTCGTCGCCGGCGGTGGTACGGGTGTAGTACAGGTAGGGGCCCCAGGGCGCCGGCAATGACAGGTCGGTCTCCAGGATGCGGCCTTTGATCTCTTCGAACAGTTGCTCACGCAACGGTGCCTGGTCGGCCAGGCAGGCTTCCTGGTAGGCGTTTTCAGCGTGCAGGTAAGCGAGTACCTCGGGGGTGTCGCGCTTTTGCAGCCAGGCATACGGGTCGGTGGCCTGGTCGGCTTGGGCAATCGGGGGTTGGGGCTTGGTTGGCATTGAAGGTCTCTTGATTGGAGTTGCCTGTGCCGGCGTCTTCGCGGGTAAACCCGCTCCTACAGGGATCGCACCGAGGTAGGAGCGGGTTTGCCCGCGAAGACGCCGGCACAGGCAAACACTGTCTGCGCCCGGAAAAGTGTTTATCATAGGCATCTCTTTGCCTGGCTTGCACGAACACCATGACCGAGAACGACTACACCTTCGCCTGGGGCCTTTACGCAGTGGCCGCCTTAGGGTGCCTGCTGGTGGGCTTCAAGCTCACCGGCTGGATGTGGCGCTGGCTGCGCGAACCGCTACGGGTGGTGCTGGCGGTACTGCTCCTGACCCCGACCATCGTCGACCCGGTCAAGGACAGCTTCGCCCCGGCAATCGCCATCACTGTGCTGGATGTTGCCTTCAAGGTCGGCAACAACGCCTGGCGCGCTGTGTCCGACTTTGCCATGTACGGCATGATCGCCTTCGGCCTGTACTTCCTCTTCGTCTTGCTGCGCTGGCCGTTGGAAAAACGCGCGCGCGCACGCCGTGAACAGGCCGAAGCCGCTACCAAGCGTCAGCTGGCCGAGGATGATCAGCTCGGCGCCCAGGTGCCGCTGGCTGCCGAGCGCAGCGACCGGTACCGTGACGACTCGCCGCCAGCCGCTGCGCGTGGCGCAGGCCGGGTCGAGCCTCGTCTGTAAACGGAGACACGCCTGTGTGCGAACTGCTGGGCATGAGTGCCAATGTCCCTACCGACATCGTTTTCAGCTTCACCGGCCTGATGCAGCGGGGCGGGCGTACCGGCCCGCACCGTGACGGCTGGGGTATAGGCTTTTACGAAGGTCGTGGTCTGCGCCTGTTCCAGGACCCGGCGGCGAGCAGCGAGTCGGAAGTGGCCAACCTCGTGCAGCGCTACCCGATCAAAAGCGAAGTGGTGATCGGTCATATCCGTCAGGCCAACGTCGGCAGGGTGTGCCTGTCCAATACCCACCCGTTCGTGCGGGAAATGTGGGGCCGCAACTGGTGCTTCGCGCACAACGGCCAACTGGGTGACTTCAAGGGCCTGGCCAGTTTCTACCGGCCAGTGGGCGACACCGACAGCGAAGCGGCCTTCTGCGACCTGCTCAACCGCATCCGCAGCGCCTTCCCCGAACCGGTGCCGGTGGAACAGCTACTGCCAGTGCTGGTCGAAGCCTGTGCCGGCTACCGTGGTCAGGGCGTATTCAACTGCATGCTCAGCGATGGCGACTGGCTGTTCTGTTTTTGCTCGACCAAGCTGGTGCACATTACCCGCCGAGCGCCATTTGGTGCCGCACGGTTGAAGGATGTCGACCTGATCGTCGATTTTCATACCGAAACCACCCCCAACGACGTGGTCACGGTGATTGCCACCGAGGCCTTGACCGAGAACGAGACCTGGCACCGCTACGCGCCGGGTCAGTGGGCCCTGTGGCGGCACGGCGAGTGCGTGGCGCACGGCCAGAGCTAAGGACGCTGCATGTTCAGAAGTTACCTGCGATTGCTGTTGTTCACCTTCGGCCTGCTGGCCGGTATCCAGGTCCCGGGGCTGGTCAAGGACTATAGCCAGCGGGTCGAGGCGCACCTGTTCGAATCGCGCGAGGCGCTCGATGGGTTCCGGCAAACGGCCGAGCGCTTTTTCAAGGGCGACTTGCAGGCGCTGCTGCAGCACTACCGCAGCAGCGACGATCCGGTGTTCAACAGTGACGCCAACAGCATCGAAAGCCTGATGATCCGCAACGAACTGCTGGAAAACGAATGGCAGGTGCTGCAAGGGTCATGGGCCGAGCGTACCTGGCATGTGCTGGTGCAGGCCGACCCGCAGTTGCGCGAAGAAACCCTCAATGGCTACAGCTACCAGATTCTGCTGGTGCCCGAGGCGATCGGCTGGGGTGTGGGTGCCGGTTTTGTGCTGGCCTTTGTGGTCGAAAGCCTGTTGCTGGGGATTGGCTGGCTGATCCTGGGCGGGCGGCGCAGGGTGGTGAAAGAGAGCTGGCGCTAAGTTCTGCTGTACCTGTACCGGCCCTTTCGCGGGCTTGCCCGCTCCCACAGGTACAACCTGGCCCGCCAGGCCTGTGATGATCCTGTGGGAGCGGGCAAGCCCGCGAAGGGGCCGGTACAGGCAGAGACCGTCGTTCAGACCAGCACGATCCGCTGCCCACCCACATCCCGCGCATACCGCTCCAGCACCTGCCGGCAAACCCCAACCACCTCATCTACCAACACCACCCCGGTCTGCCACGCCACTACCAGCTCCAGGCTCGGCGGCGGCTGCAACCCTTCCAGCAGCACCAGCTCGCCCCGGCCCAACTCGGCATCCACCAGCGCCGGCGGTAGCGCGCCAATGCCAAAACCGTCGCGCAACAGCCGGGTAATCGCCGCCACCGAGTTCACGCAATTCAACCGCGGCGCCTCTGCCCCAGCAGTCTGCAGCAAGCTCAGCACCTCCTGGTGCGGCCGTGAATTCTTCGAGAAGGTGATGATGCGCTCGCGCCCAAGTTCGGCCAGCGACGCATAGTCCCGGTGCTGGTGGGCGCCTGCGGCCACCACCCAGCCCATTGGGTAGCGCGCCAGGTCGAGGCTGCGGATCGATTGCTCGCGCAGCAAGTCGGTCTGCAAAATCACGTCAAGAAAACCCTTCTGCAACTGCTCGCGCAAGTTCAGCGCGGTGTCGGCCACCAGTTCGATTTCCACCTGCGGGTAGCGCTCGCTCAACTCCGCCACCAGTGCGCTCATCCAGGTGTGGATCACAGTGTCCATCACCCCGATGCGAATGCGTCCGACCTTGGCCCGGTCGCTGTCCAGCGACTGCTTCATGGCCTTGGCGGTTTCCAGCATGCGTTCGGCGTATTCCAGCACCTTGCCGCCCTCCGGGGTCAGGCTGACCCCGCGAGAGTCGCGTAGCAGCAGCTTCACGCCCAGGTCAGCCTCCAGTGCGGCAATACGGCTGGATACCGAGGCCTGGGTGGTGAACAGCTTTTCTGCCGTCAAGCGGAAGCTCTTGAGCCGGGCGACCCAGACGAAGGTTTCGAGGAAGCGAAGGTTCATGATCAGTTTTTCTTGTTCCAGACCGGCGGTTTTTTTCGTTGGACGCAGGCGAGGCGGCCTCTGAACAATGGCGCCCAGGCCGCGACGCTTTATGTCGCCCATAAAACAATACCAACAAGCCGAGGCATCCATGAACCCCACCGGCGCGCAGCAGCAGGTCAGTTCCTTCCCTTCGTCCGGGCCTTTCGCCTGGTACCGCGACATCGACAAACAGCAACGACGTACCTTCTGGAGCTGCAAGATCGGCTATGGCCTGGACGGCATGGACACGCAGATGCTCAGCTTCGTCATCCCTACGCTGATCATGCTGTGGGGGCTCACCACCACCGAAGCCGGCTTGATCCACACCAGCACGCTGATCGCCTCCGCTGCAGGAGGCTGGGTGGCCGGTATCCTCTCCGACCGCATCGGCCGGGTGCGTACCCTGCAACTGACGGTATTGTGGTTCGCCTTCTTCACTTTCCTGTGTGGCTTCGCTCAGAACTACGAGCAACTGCTGATTGCCCGAACCCTGATGGGCTTTGGCTTCGGTGGTGAGTGGACCGCCGGTGCGGTGTTGATCGGCGAGGTGATCCGCGCCCAGGACCGCGGCAAGGCGGTGGGCATGGTGCAGTCCGGCTGGGCAATCGGCTGGGGCCTCACAGCCATCCTCTATGCGCTGCTGTTCTCTTGGCTGCCGGCAGAGCAGGCCTGGCGTGCGTTGTTCCTGCTGGGGCTGGTACCGGCAATCTTCGTGATCTTCGTTCGCCGCCTGGTCAAGGACCCTGAGGTATATCGCAAGGCCAAGGCAGTGGAAAACGCCGAGGCACCTTCGCGCTTCTACGAAATCTTCGCCCCGGGCATGCTCTGGACCACCGTGCGGGCATCCCTGCTGACCACCGGCGCGCTCGGCGGTTACTACGCCATCACCTCGTGGCTGCCAACCTTCCTGAAGAACGAACGCGGCCTGAGTGTGCTGGGCACGGGTGGCTATCTGGCCATGGTGATCGTCGGCTCGTACGTGGGCTATGTGGTCAGCGCTTATCTGTCCGACCTGCTGGGGCGCAAGAAGAACTTCATTCTGTTCGCCGTGGGCTCTTTCGTCATTGTGCTGTTGTACACGCAGATGCCGGTCAGCGATGGTGTGATGCTGTGGCTGGGCCTCCCGTTGGGCTTCTTCGCCTCGGGTATCTTCAGCGGCATGGGGGCATTTCTGACCGAACTGTTCCCCACGCGCATTCGGGGTTCGGGGCAAGGCTTCTGCTACAACATCGGCAAGGTCATCGCCGCGCTGTTCCCGTTGATGATCGGCATGCTCGGCCAGAATGTTCCGCTGGGCCTGGGTATCGGTGTGTTCTCTGCTGTGTCCTACGGCATTGTGATCTTGGCGGCGCTGAGCCTGCCAGAAACCCGCGGCAAACACCTGCAGGCGCGGTAAGGTAGGTATATGCACAACGACAAGGGAGACCGCGTGGTGGAACGCCTGCTACTCAATTGCGACATGGGCGAGAGTTTCGGCAGCTGGCGCATGGGCCTGGATGCCGAAGTCATGCCTTACATCGATTGCGCCAACATCGCCTGCGGTTACCATGCCGGTGACCCCGGTATCATGCGTCGCACCGTGGCGTTGGCGTTGGAGCACGGGGTGACTATCGGCGCTCATCCGGCCTACCCGGACCTGGTCGGCTTTGGCCGCCGTTCCATGGCCTGCAGCCCGGAAGAAATCCGCGACCTGCTGCATTACCAGATCGGTGCGCTGGATGGCATCTGCAAAGTGCTGGGTGGCCGTGTGGCCTATGTGAAGCCCCATGGGGCGCTGTACAACGACATGATGGCCGACCCGCTCAAGCTGCGTACCGTACTGGAGGCCGTAGCGGCCTATGACAGCCACCTGCCGTTGATGCTGATGGCCACCGCCGACAACCGAGCCGCCCAGGCACTGGGTGATGAAATGGGCGTGCCGCTTTGGTTCGAGGCGTTCGCAGACCGCGCATACACCGCCAGCGGCCATCTGCTGTCGCGGCGCCTGCCGGGCGCGGTGCATCACGACCCGGCGCAGGTGGTGGAGCAGGCTGTGCGTCTGGCCCGAGGCGAAACGCTGGTGGCTGACGATGGCAGTGCCTTGCAGCTCGCCGCCCGCACCCTCTGCGTGCATGGCGACAACGAGAGTTCGGTGGCGGCGGTGCGGCAGATTCGCCAGGCCCTCGATGGGCTGGAGGCGTGATGAAGCCCCGAATCGAAGTGGTCGCCATCGACAGCCTGATGGTACGCCTGTTCGACCGTATCGATGAGGCCAACATGCCATGGATGCTCGCCGCCAGCCGGCGCTTGAGCGCGGCGTTCGGCGAGCACCTGCTGGACCTGGTGCCGTCCTACACCACGCTGATGGTGCAGTCGGCCCTGCCGCCGGGCGAGGCGAGGGCGCGAATCGCTCAGGCGCTGGACGGCTTGCAGCCTGACACCGGCAATGGCGGCCGCCGACACGAGATCCCGGTGTGGTACGACGCCAGTGTCGGCCCTGAGCTGCCTGTGCTGGCGGCCCGCAGCGGCTTGAGTGAAGCCGAGATTGTTCGCTTGCACTGCGAACGTGATTACCCGGTGTTTGCCCTGGGCTTCGCACCCGGTTTCGGCTTCATGGGCCTGGTCGACGAGCGCCTGGCCAGCCCTCGTCTGAGTACCCCGCGCAAGCGCGTGGCGGCGGGCAGCGTGGGCATTGCCGAACGCCAGACGGCAGCGTATCCGGCAGTATCGCCGGGTGGCTGGAACCTGATTGGGCGCACCCCGGTGCGTTTGTTCGACCGTGAGCGTGAGGGTTACAGCCTCTTGCAACCCGGTGACCGGGTGCGCTTCGTGCCGGTTTCGCGCAGTGAGTTCCTGACCATGGGTGGTGATGTGGAGGCGCAGGGATGAAGCTGTTGAGGATCGAGGCCAGTACGCCGTTGTGCCAGTTACAGGATGCCGGGCGCTTTGGCGTGCGTCATTTGGGCGTGACCCAGGGCGGGGCGCTGGACTGGGTGGCGATGCACTGGGCCAACTGGCTGCTGGGCAACCCGTTGGGGGCGCCGGTGGTCGAGGTGGCGCTGGGTGGTTTTTGCGTAGTGGCCGAACAGGATTGCGTGCTGGCCCTGGCCGGTGCCGACCTGGATGCGTGTGTCGATGGTCAGCCCCTGGTGCCATGGCGCAGTTTTGCCCTGGCCAAGGGGCAGCGCTTGACCCTGAAGCAGCCAAAACGGGGTGTGCGGGCGTATCTGGCGGCACCGGGAGGGTTTCAGGGCAAGGATGTGCTGGGCAGTTGTGCCACCGTGGTGCGTGAAGCCTTGGGTGGCATCGATGGTCAGGGTGCTGCGCTGGCTAAACACCAGGCATTGGCTTTTACCGGTAGCAATGCACCCCTGCGCGAAGTGCCGCAAGCGTTGTGCCCGCAGTTTGCCAAAAAGCCGGTGCTCGATCTGGTGATAGGCGCACAGATCGGCGAATTCAGCGGTACCAGCCTGTTCGAGGCATTCAACCGAGAGTGGACACTGGATAGCCGGGCTGACCGCATGGGCATCCGGTTGTTGGGCCCGCAGCTGGTCTACCAAGGGGCGCCGATGATCTCCGAAGGGATCCCGCTGGGGGCGGTGCAGGTGCCGCCGGATGGCCAGCCGATCGTGTTGCTCAATGACCGGCAGACCATTGGTGGGTACCCGCGGCTGGGCGCGCTGACGCCGCTGGCGCTGGTGCAACTGGCGCAGTGCATGCCGGGGGCGGTGGTGCGGTTCAGGGCGGTGGTGCAGGACGAGGCCTGGCGGGAGCAGCAGCTTTACCTGGGGCGTTGGTCGTAAGGCTGCTGGCCCTTTCGCGGGCTTGCCCGCTCCCACAGGGATAGCACTGCATTTGAGGGTTGTGAATGTGGGGGGCCTGTGGGAGCGGGCGAGCCCGCGAAAGGGCCGGTACAGGCAACCTCACTTGGACAGGTAGCGCATCCCTTCCTCCAACCCTTGCAGGGTCAGCGGATACATCTTGTCCTCGATCAGGTCCCGCACCAGATGGGTCGACGCGGTGTATTCCCAGGCCTGCTTGGGGTAAGGGTTGATCCAGATGATTTTCTTGAATTTTTCCATGAAGCGCTGGATCCACACATACCCGGCTTCTTCGTTCCAGTGCTCCACGCTGCCACCCGGCTGGGTGATCTCGTAGGGCGCCATGGCCGCGTCACCTACGAACACCACCTTGTAGTCATCGCCATACTTGTGCAGCAGGTCGAAGGTGGAAAAACGTTCGGACGTGCGGCGCAGGTTGTTCTTCCACACCGACTCATAAACGCAATTGTGGAAGTAGTAATACTCCAGGTGCTTGAACTCGGTCTTGCAGGCCGAGAACAGCTCTTCGCAGACTTTGACGTGCGCATCCATCGAACCGCCAATGTCGAACAGCAACAGCAGCTTCACGGTGTTGCGCCGTTCAGGGCGCATCTGGATGTTCAGCAACCCGGCATCCCGCGCGGTGTGGTCGATGGTGCCGTCGATGTCGAGCTCTTCGGCGGCGCCTTCGCGGGCGAACTTGCGCAGCCGACGCAGGGCCAGCTTGATGTTGCGGGTGCCCAGCTCGACCTGGTCATCGAGGTTCTTGTACTCGCGTTGGTCCCAGACTTTTACCGCCTTGCCCTGACGCTTGCCGGCGTCACCGACGCGGATGCCCTCGGGGTTGAAACCGCCCGAGCCGAATGGGCTGGTGCCACCGGTACCAATCCACTTGTTGCCGCCAGCGTGGCGTTCCTTTTGCTCTTCGAGGCGTTTCTTGAATGCCTCGATAAGCTTGTCCAGGCCGCCCAGCGACTGGATCTGCGCGCGCTCTTCGTCAGTCAGCGAGCGCTCGAACTCTTTGCGCAGCCAGTCTTCAGGAATCAGCGCCTCGATGTGCCGGTCGAGGTTTTCCAGGCCCTTGAAATAGGCGGCGAAGGCACGGTCGAACTTGTCGAAGTGGCGTTCGTCCTTCACCAGGATGGCGCGGGCGAGGTAGTAGAACTCGTCCATGTCGGCAAACACCACGCGCTTTTGCAAGGCCTGGTGCAGGTCGAGCAGCTCACGCACCGAAACCGGCACCTTGGCCGCACGCATCTCATTGAACAGATTGAGCAGCATGGCCCTGCTCCTGTCAGCGGTTGCCGCGCCGGCTCATGAAGGCCAGGCGCTCGAGCAGTTGTACATCCTGCTCGTTTTTCACCAGCGCACCGGCCAGCGGTGAGATGGCCTTGGTCGGGTCGCGTTCGCGCAGCACCGCTTCACCGATGTTGTCGGCCATCAGCAGCTTGAGCCAGTCGACCAGCTCGGAGGTGGACGGCTTTTTCTTCAGGCCCGGCACCTTGCGCACATCGAAGAACACATCCAGCGCCTCGCTGACCAGCGACTGGCTGATGTTCGGGTAGTGCACGTCGACAATCTGCTGCAGGGTAGTGCGGTCGGGGAAGGCGATGTAGTGGAAGAAGCAGCGGCGCAGGAAGGCATCCGGCAGCTCTTTTTCGTTGTTCGAGGTAATGATGATGATCGGACGCTGTCTGGCCTTGATGGTCTCGTCGATTTCATAGACGTAGAACTCCATCTTGTCGAGTTCTTGCAGCAGGTCGTTGGGGAATTCGATATCGGCCTTGTCGATTTCGTCGATCAGCAGGATGACCCGCTCGTCGGCCTCGAAGGCCTCCCAGAGTTTGCCCTTTTTCAGGTAGTTGCGCACATCGTGCACCTTGTCCACGCCCAGCTGCGAATCACGCAGGCGGCTGACTGCGTCGTACTCGTACAGCCCCTGGTGGGCCTTGGTGGTGGACTTGATGTGCCAGGTGATCAGGCGCGCACCGAACGAGGCTGCCAGCTGCTCGGCGAGCATGGTTTTGCCGGTGCCTGGTTCGCCCTTGACCAACAGCGGGCGTTCGAGGGTAATGGCCGCGTTTACCGCCAGTTTCAGGTCGTCTGTGGCGACGTAGTCGCGGGTGCCTTCGAACTTCATGGGGGGGTGTCCTCTATTCAGGGCTTTGCGGGCCTCCTCGCGGGTAAACCCGCTCCTACGGGGT
>NZ_JBICII010000129.1:0-32382 GCF_043101865.1 Pseudomonas sp. zjy_15 | reverse complement strand
ACGGTAGCGGCGGCAACGGTGAACGGCGGGTAGAGATTGGCCAGCAGGCCCACCCCGTTCGCGGCTACAGGCTAAACGACAAATCAGGCCGCGCCGTAACGCTTGCGCGCCTCGATGGCCAGCCCGCTCCCAATGCTGCCAAAGATGTTGCCTTCCACATGCCGCGCATTCGGCAGCATCGCCGAAACACTGTTACGCAGCGCTGGAATGCCGCTGGAGCCACCGGTGAAGAACACCGTATCGACCTGGCCTTCGCTTACCCCGGCCTTGGCCAGCAGTTCGGTGACGCTGCCGCGCACGCGCTCCAGCAGGCCTTCGATCGCCTCTTCGAACAGCGTACGGGTCAGTTCCGCTTTCAGGTCGGGCTCGACGCGGCGCAGGTCGATGTGGCGGCTGTCGTGCTCGGTCAGCTCGATCTTGCTGGCTTCCACTTCCATTGCCAGCCAGTGCCCCGCGCGCTGTTCGATCAATTTGAACAGGCGATCGATGCCGAAGCTGTCCTCGATGTCATAGCGCATGCTGCCCAGCGCCAGTTGCGACTTCTGCGAGTACAAGGCGTTGATGGTGTGCCAGGTGGCCAGGTTGAGGTGGTAGCTGGTCGGCATCAGCGCACCGCTCTTCATGCGGCTGCCGTAGCCAAACAACGGCATTACGCCCTGAAGGCTCAGTTGCTTGTCGAAGTCGGTACCGCCAATGTGCACACCGCCGGTGGCGAGGATGTCACTTTGGCGCTCGGCGACCAGGTGGCGCTCGGGCGACAGGCGGATCAGGGTGAAGTCCGAGGTACCACCGCCGATGTCGACGATCAGCACCAGCTCTTCGCGGCTGATGCTCGACTCATAGTCGAAGGCCGCGGCAATCGGCTCGTACTGGAACGACACGTCCTTGAAGCCGATCTTGCGTGCCACCTCGGCCAAGGTGTCCTCGGCCTCCTGGTCGGCAGCCGGGTCTTCGTCGACGAAGAACACCGGGCGGCCCAGCACTACCTGGTCGAACTCACGGCCAGCGGCGGCTTCAGCGCGCTTCTTGAGCTCGCCGATGAACATGCCCAGCAGGTCCTTGAACGGCAAGGCGCTGCCCAGCACGCTGGTGTCGTGCTTGATCAGCTTCGAGCCCAGCAGGCTTTTCAGCGAGCGCATCAGGCGGCCTTCGTAGCCTTCCAGGTACTCGTGCAGCGCCAGGCGGCCATACACCGGGCGCCGCTCTTCGATATTGAAGAACACCACCGAGGGCAAGGTGATCTTGCCGTCTTCCAGGGCAATCAGCGACTCGACGCCAGGCCGGTGCCAGCCGACTGTGGAGTTGGAGGTGCCAAAGTCGATGCCCAGGGCGCGGGCCGGGGATACGTCAGACATGGGAAATGGGCTTCCGGAGGCAAAACGGCCGCGCAGTGTATGCCAGTTGGCTACAGAATCAAGACCAGTCGTCTGCCTTGAGGCAAACCCAAGTCGGTCTTGAAAGGCTATGCTTGACCCCTATCTTCAGTTGCAACATGCACATTCACATTGGTGATCCATAAATGGACTTCAAAGACTATTACAAGATACTCGGCGTAGAGCCCACTGCGGATGACAAGGCGATCAAGGCCGCATACCGCAAACTGGCGCGCAAGTATCACCCGGATGTCAGCAAGGAGCGCGACGCCGAGGAAAAATTCAAGGAGGCCAACGAGGCCTATGAGGTGCTGGGCGACGCGCAGAAACGTGCCGAGTTCGACGAAATTCGCAAGTACGGCGGCCAGCATGGCCGGCCGTTCCAGGCACCACCGGGTTGGGAAAACCGGGGCGGTGGCGGCGGCTTCGAAGGCGGCGACTTCTCCGACTTCTTCAGCTCGATCTTCGGTGGGCGCAGTGCTGGTGGCAACCCCTTCGGTGGCGCCCGGCAGCAACAACGCAGTGCCGGCAGGCGGGGGCAGGACGTGGAGCTTGAACTGGCAGTATTCCTTGAAGAGACCCTGAGCAAGGAGTCCAAGCAGATCAGCTTCCAGGTGCCGCAAACCAATGCCATGGGCCAGCGCACCGGCTTCACCACCAAGACCTTGAACGTGAGGATTCCGGCCGGGGTGACCGACGGCGAACGCATCCGCCTCAAGGGCCAGGGCGCGCCGGGCAGCGGTGGCGGAGCCAACGGTGACCTGTTCCTGACCATCCGCATGGCACCGCACCCGCTGTTCGATGTCGAAGGTCATGACCTGATCATCACTGTGCCGTTGGCACCGTGGGAGGCGGCCCTGGGCGCCAAGGTGGCGGTGCCGACCCTGGATGGCAAGATCAACCTGACCATCCGCCCTGACAGCCAGAGCGGCCAGCGCCTGCGTGTACCGGGCAAGGGCCTGGCGAACAAGCAGGGAGAGCGCGGCAACCTTTATGCGCAGCTCAAAGTGGTCATGCCGCCCGCGTCGGACGAATCTGCCCGCGAACTCTGGACCAAGCTTTCCGAGAAAGCTGCGTTCAACCCGAGGACACAATGGAGTAAGTGACCATGAGCAGCACCCTGATCGTTCAACTGGACATGCGTACCCTGTGTCAGGAAGCCGATGTCACGGCTGAATGCGTGATCGAAATTGTCGAGCACGGCATTGTCGAACCTTCCGGGCGAACGCCGGAGGACTGGCTGTTTGACGATCAGGCGCCGCTGGTGGCCAAACGAGCGGTGAAGCTGCACCAGGAGCTGGAACTGGAGTGGGAAGGGGTGGCGCTGGCGCTGGAGCTGTTGCAGGAAGTGCAGCAGTTGCGCAGTGAGAACAGCATGCTGAAGCAGCGGCTGGGCCGGTTTATCCAGATGTAGGCTCCCTTGCATCTGTGGGAGCGGCCTTGTGTCGCGATGGGCTGTGCAGCAGCCCCAGATCTTTGCTCCACCGCAAAATTGCCGGGGCTGCTTTGCAGCCCTTTCGCGACACAAGGCCGCTCCACAATGGACCGCATTTCAGGTCGGTTCGGCGCCCGGGTTCAGCACCAGCTGCATGAAGGTCAGGTCCAGCCAGCGGCCAAACTTTACCCCCACCTGCGGCATCTGGCCGGTCACCACGAAGCCCAGCCGCTCGTGCAGGCGCACCGACGCTGCATTACCACGCTCGATCGCAGCCACCATCACATGCTTGCCACATCCGCGCGCGCGCTCGACCAGCGCCGCCATCAACACCGGCCCGAGCCCTTTGCCACGCTGGTCGCTGCGCACGTACACCGAGTGCTCAACGGTCAGGCGAAAGCCCTCGAAAGGCCGCCAGTCGCCAAACGAGGCATACCCCAGCACGCCGGTTTCATCGACCGCCACCAGAATCGGGTAGCCCTGCTGCGCGCGCGCTTCAAACCAGGCCTGGCGGTTGCCGAGGTCTACCGGGGTTTCGTTCCAGATCGCCGTGGTGTTGAGCACCGCGTCGTTGTAGATGTCGAGTATGCCCGGTACATCGGTGGGCAGGGCATCGCGGATTTCGTAGCTCATGACAGCGTCTCGCAAGGTCGTTGCTCGCAGATTAAATGGTTACCAGCCCGCGTACACCTTCGGCTTGCATGTTTTCGCCGCGGCCGCGCTGGATGATTTCGCCGCGGGCCATGACCAGGTACTGGTCAGCCAGCGCTTCGGCAAAGTCGTAGAACTGCTCCACCAGCAAGATCGCCATGTCGCCACGCTCGGCCAGGCGGCGGATGACCGCGCCGATCTCCTTGATCACCGAGGGCTGGATGCCTTCGGTCGGCTCGTCGAGAATCAGCAGGCGCGGGCGGCTGGCCAAGGCGCGGCCGATCGCCAGTTGTTGCTGCTGGCCGCCAGACAGGTCGCCACCGCGGCGCTGCTTCATCTGCTCCAGCACAGGGAACAGTTCGTAGATGAAGGCCGGTACCTCGCGGGCTTCACGGGCGGGGAAGCGCGACAGGCCCATCAGCAGGTTTTCCTCGACGGTGAGGCGCGGGAAGATCTCGCGGCCCTGGGGCACGTAGGCGATGCCGGCCTGCACCCGTTGCTGCGGTTTGAACGCGGTGATCGGCTTGCCTTCCCATTCGATACTGCCGTCACGGGCGGGCACCAGGCCCATCAGGCAGCGCAGCAAGGTGGTCTTGCCCACGCCGTTGCGGCCCAGCAGGCAGGTCACTTCGCCGACCTTGGCTTCGAAGGACAGGCCACGCAGGATGTGGCTGCCGCCGTAGTACTGGTGCAGTGTGTCGATCTTGAGCATGTGAGAGTTCCTGAAAGGGATGCTGTGCCTGTGCCGGCCTCTTCGCGGGCAAGCCCGTTCCTGTAACGGGAACCGCCCCATGGCATTACGCCCCCTGTAGGAGCGGGTTTACCCGCGAAGAGGCCGGTACAGGCGCCAAAAATTCAAATCCGGTCAGCGGCCCAGATACACCTCGACCACCCGCTCATCTGCCTGCACCTGCTCCAGCGAACCTTCCGCCAACACGCTCCCCTGGTGCAGCACGGTCACATGGTCGGCAATGCTGCCGACAAAGCCCATGTCATGCTCCACCACCATCAGCGAATGCTTGCCGGCCAGGCCCTTGAACAGCTCGGCGGTAAACTCGGTCTCGGCATCGGTCATGCCGGCCACCGGTTCATCCAGCAGCAGCAGTTGCGGCTCCTGCACCAGCAACATGCCGATCTCCAGGAACTGCTTCTGCCCATGGGACAGCAAGCCGGCCTGACGCTGGGCAAGCGGCAGCAGGCGCAAGGTGGTCAGCACTTCCTCGATGCGCTGGCGCTGGTCACCGCTCAGGCGCGCCGCCAGGCTGGCCCACACCGACTTGTCGGTCTTCAGCGCCAGTTCCAGGTTCTCGAACACGGTCAGCGCCTCGAACACCGTGGGCTTCTGGAACTTGCGGCCAATGCCGGCCTGGGCGATCTGGTATTCGCTCATGCGGGTCAGGTCGAGGGTATCGCCGAAGTAAGCCGTGCCGCTGTCGGGGCGGGTCTTGCCGGTGATGACGTCCATCATCGTGGTCTTGCCGGCGCCGTTGGGGCCGATGATACAGCGCAGCTCGCCCACCCCGATGTACAGGTTCAGCGTGTTGAGCGCCTTGAAACCATCGAAGCTGACGCTGATGTCTTCCAGGCTCAGCACCGTACCGTGGCGGGTGTCGAGGCCGGCCTTGCGGCTGTGGCCCAGGCCAATGGCATCGCGTCCGGCGCCGAGGTTGTCGAATACCGGTTCCAGCATGAATTCCGGGTGGACTGGGGGCACGCCTCTCATGGCTGGCTCCTTTTCTTCAACAGGCCGACCACGCCCTTGGGCAGGTACAGGGTGACGAGGATGAATAGTGCGCCGAGGAAGAACAGCCAGAACTCGGGGAAGGCCACGGTGAACCAGCTTTTCATGCCGTTGACCAGGCCTGCACCGAGCAGCGGGCCGATCAGCGTGCCGCGTCCGCCCAAGGCTACCCAGACGGCGGCTTCGATCGAGTTGGTCGGCGACATCTCGCTGGGGTTGATGATGCCCACCTGCGGCACGTACAGCGCACCGGCCAGGCCGCACAGCACGGCGCTCAGTACCCACACCAGCAACTTGAAGCCGCGCGGGTCATAGCCACAGAACATCATGCGGTTTTCAGCGTCACGCACGGCGGTGAGCAGGCGGCCGAACTTGCTGCGGGTCAGGCGCCAGCACAGGTACAGGCTGGTCAGCAGCAGGGCCACAGTCAGCAGGAACAACACTGCGCGGGTACCCTGGGCTGCAATGTCGAAGCCGAGGATGGTGCGGAAGTTGGTGAAACCGTTGTTGCCGCCGAACCCGGTTTCGTTGCGGAAGAACAGCAGCATGCCGGCAAAGGTCAGGGCCTGGGTCATGATCGAGAAGTACACGCCCTTGATCCGCGAGCGGAAGGCGAACCAGCCGAACACCAGCGCCAGCAGTCCGGGTGCCAGGACTACCAGGCACAGGGCCCAGGCGAAATGCTGGGTCCCGGCCCAGTACCAGGGCAGCTCGGTCCACGACAGAAAGGCCATGAACCCGGGCAGGCCGTCGCCGGCTGCCTGCCGCATCAGGTACATGCCCATGGCATAGCCGCCCAGGGCGAAGAACAGGCCATGGCCCAGCGACAGCAGCCCGGCATAGCCCCAGACCAGGTCCAGGGCCAGGGCGACGATGGCGTAACAGAGAATCTTGCCGACCAGGGTCAGGGTGTAGGCCGACACCTGCAGGGCGTGGTCTGCCGGCAGCAGTGAGCACAGTGGCAAGGCCACCAGCAGCAGGACGACGACGGCACCGATGGCAAGGGTCAGGCGCGGGCCGGCCTTTTGCGTAGCAGTGACAAGCAGTGGCTGGTTCATCAGTCGATTACCCGTCCCTTGAGGGCGAACAGGCCTTGCGGGCGTTTCTGGATGAACAGAATGATCAACGCAAGGATGAGGATCTTGCCGAGCACGGCACCGATCTGCGGCTCCAGCAGCTTGTTGGCGATGCCCAGGCCGAACGCGGCCCAGAGGCTACCGGCCAGCTGCCCGACGCCGCCGAGCACCACCACCAGGAACGAGTCGATGATGTAGCTCTGGCCCAGGTCCGGGCCGACATTGCCCACCTGGCTCAAGGCCACGCCGCCGAGCCCGGCGATACCCGAGCCCAGGCCAAAGGCGAGCATGTCGACGCGCCCAGTGGACACGCCGCAGCAGGCGGCCATGTTGCGGTTCTGGGTGACTGCGCGCACGTTCAGGCCCAGCCGGGTACGGTTGAGCAGCAGCCAGGTGAGCAGCACCACGGCCAGGGCGAAGCCGATGATGACCAGACGGTTGTACGGCAGCACCAGGTTGGGCAGCAGCTGGATGCCACCGGACAGCCAGGCCGGGTTGCTCACCTCGACGTTCTGCGCGCCGAACAGCAGGCGGATGGCCTGGATCAGGATCAGGCTGATGCCCCAGGTGGCCAGCAGGGTTTCCAGTGGGCGGCCGTACAGGTGGCGGATCACCGTGCGCTCCAGCGCCATGCCGACGCCGGCACTGACGGCGAACGCCACCGGCAGTGCAATCAGCGGGTAGAACTCGATGGCGCCTGGGGCGAAGCGCTGCAGCAGTACCTGGACCATGTAGGTGCTGTAGGCGCCGAGCATCAACATTTCGCCATGGGCCATGTTGATCACCCCGAGCAGGCCGAAGGTGATCGCAAGGCCCAGCGCTGCCAGCAGCAGGACCGAACCCAGCGACAGGCCGCTGAAGGCCTGGCCGAGCAGTTCGCCGACCAGCAGTTTGCGTTTGACCTGGGCCAGGCTCGTCTCGGCGGCTGTACGCACGCCCGGGTCGCGTTCTGCATCGGGCTGCAGCAGGGCTTCGAGGCGGGTGCGGGCCAGCGGGTCGCCGGTTTCACCCAGCAGGCGCACGGCGGCCAGGCGTACCGCAGGCTCGCTGGCGCCCAGTTGCAGGTTGGCCAGTGCCAGGCCGAGGGCGGCCTGCACGGCGGCGTCCGGCTCGCTGGCGAAGCGCCGGTCAAGGAAGGCCATTTGCGCGGGTTTTGCGGTTTTTTGCAGTTGTTGTGCGGCGGCCAGGCGGGTGTCGCTGTCGTCGCTGAGCAGCTGATGGCTAGCCAGGGCGTTGTTGATCAGGCCGCGCAGGCGGTTGTTCAGGCGTACCTTGCGCGTGTCATCGGTGGCGATGCGGCCTTGGCGCAGGTTTTCCAGTAGCGGCAGGCGCGCGGCATCGGGTTGCGCCGCCCAGCCTTCGAGCAGGCGGACCTGCTCGGCGGGCTTGGCGGTGAGAAAGAATTCGCCCTCGCTGGCGTGGGTTGCCAGGGGGATTAGTAGCAGGAGGGTGAGCAGGAGTCTGAGCATGCGGGCAATCCTGGAAATCGGTGTTGGATTCTTCGCGGGTGAACCCGCTCCTACACAGAGACGGTGCAAGGTTTGAAACCTGCGCCTTCCTTGTAGGAGCGGGTTCACCCGCGAATGGGCTGCAAAGCAGCCCCATGCACTCAGTTACCTTTCACGGCGTAATCTGGCCGCTTGTCATTGCCCGGAATGAACGGGCTCCATGGCTGCGCCCGCAGTGGCTGCTCGGTTTCCCACACCACGCTGAACTGCCCGTCATCCTGAATCTCGCCGATCATCACCGGCTTGTGCAGGTGGTGGTTGGTCTTGTCCATGGTCAGGGTGAAGCCCGACGGTGCCTCGAAGCTCTGCCCGGCAAGCGCTTCACGCACCTTGTCGACGTCGGTGGACTTGGCTTTTTCCACCGCTTGCGCCCACATGTGGATGCCTACGTAGGTGGCTTCCATGGGGTCGTTGGTCACGGCCTTGTCGGCACCCGGCAGGCCCTTGGCCTTGGCGTAGGCCTTCCAGTCGGCGACAAATTTCTGGTTGACCGGGTTATCCACCGATTCGAAGTAGTTCCATGCCGCCAGGTGGCCCACCAGCGGTTTGGTGTCGATGCCGCGCAGTTCCTCCTCGCCCACCGAGAAGGCCACCACCGGCACGTCGGTGGCCTTCAGGCCCTGGTTGGCCAGTTCCTTGTAGAACGGCACGTTGGAGTCACCATTGACTGTGGATATGACCGCGGTCTTGCCGCCGGCGGAGAACTTTTTGATGCTGGCGACAATGGTCTGGTAATCAGCGTGGCCAAACGGCGTGTACACCTCTTCGATGTCCTTGTCGGCCACGCCTTTGCTGTGCAGGAATGCGCGCAGGATCTTGTTGGTGGTGCGCGGGTAGACGTAGTCGGTGCCCAACAGGAAGAAGCGCTTGGCGCTGCCGCCGTCCTCGCTCATCAGGTATTCCACGGCCGGGATGGCCTGCTGGTTCGGGGCGGCGCCCGTGTAGAACACGTTCGGCGACATTTCTTCGCCCTCGTACTGCACCGGGTAGAACAGCAGGCCGTTGAGTTCTTCGAACACCGGCAGGACAGACTTGCGCGACACGGAGGTCCAGCAGCCGAACACCACGGCCACTTTGTCCTGGGTCAGCAGTTGGCGGCTTTTTTCAGCGAACAGCGGCCAGTTGGACGCCGGGTCGACCACCACCGGTTCCAGCATCTTGCCGTTCACGCCACCCTTGGCGTTGATCTGCTCGATGGTCATCAGCGCCATGTCCTTGAGCGACGTCTCGGAAATGGCCATGGTCCCGGAAAGCGAATGCAGGATACCGACCTTGATGGTCTCGGCGGCCTGGATACTCCAGCTCAGGCCCATCGCCGCAATCGATGCGCTGAGGGTAAGGGCCTTGATCAGACTGCGACGCTTCATGTGCTCTCTCCGCTGAGTTTTTTATGGTGTTGGGCAAGCGGGGAGGGCGTTGCAAGGGGTGTGCCTAGTGGCGAAAGGTACGGTTTAGAGGGGCTGTGCGAGGTGTTGGGGCGTTGGTTGGATCCAGGTTGGTGCCTGATGGAATTGTGTGCACAGGATTGGGGCTGCGACGCAGCCCCGAGGCCATCAGCCGTTATGCACAGCCGTGCGGGGATGGCGCCTGCTGCGTACGAGCTGGTAGGTCACCGCCAGCAATACAAACCAGATCGGCGTCACCACCAGCGCTGAACGTGTATCTGCCTCCAGGCTCAGCAACACCAGGATGAACGCAAAGAACGACAGGCACACGTAGCACATGAAGCGCCCGCCCGGCATCTTGTAGTTCGAGGCCTGGTGCAGCGCCGCGCGGTTCTTGCGGTACTTCAGGTATGACAGCAGGATCAGCGTCCACACGAACATGAACAGTACCGCCGACACGGTGGTGACCAGGGTGAATGCCTCGACCACGTTCGGCACCAGGTAGATCAGCACCGCACCAAGCAGCAGGCAGGTGCACGAGAAGTACAGGCCGTTGGCCGGTACCGAACGGCTCGACAGTTGTTCGAAGGCCTTGGGCGCATCACCTTCCTGCGACAGGCCGTACAGCATGCGGCTGGTGGAGAACACGCCGCTGTTGGCCGACGAGGCCGCCGAGGTCAGCACCACGAAGTTGATGATGCTCGCCGCCGCCGGCAGGCCTGCCAGCACGAACAACTCAACGAACGGGCTTTTGCCTGGCACCACGTCGCGCCACGGGGTTACGGCCATGATCGCGATCAGCGCCAGCACATAGAACACGATGATACGGATCGGAATCGAGTTGATCGCTCGCGGCAGGGTGCGTTCCGGGTTCTTCGCTTCGGCGGCGGTGGTACCCACCAGCTCGATGCCGACGAAGGCGAACACGGCGATCTGGAAACCGGCGAAGAAGCCCATCAGGCCATGGGGGAACATGCCGCCGTCATTCCACAGGTTGGCCAGCTGGGCGGTGCGCCCGCTGGGCGAGGTGAAGCCGGTGATGACCATGTACAGGCCGGTGGCGACCAGGCCGAGGATGGCCACGATCTTGACCAGGGCGAACCAGAACTCCAGTTCGCCGAACATTTTTACGGTCACCAGGTTCAGCGACAGCAGCAGCCCTACGCAGGTCAGCGCCGGTATCCACTGCGGCAGGTCGGGGAACCAGAACTGCGTGTAGGCGGCGATCGCGACCACGTCGGCGATGCCGGTGACCACCCAGCAGAACCAGTAGGTCCAGCCGGTAAAGTAGCCGGCCCAAGGGCCGAGCAGGTCGGCAGAGAAGTCGATGAACGATTTGTAGTTCAGGTTCGACAGCAGCAGTTCGCCCATGGCGCGCATGACGAAGAACAGCATGAAGCCGATAATCATGTAGACGAAGATGATCGATGGCCCGGCCAGGCTGATGGTCTTGCCCGAGCCCATGAACAGGCCGGTACCGATCGCGCCGCCGATGGCGATCAGCTGGATGTGGCGGTTGGTCAGGTTGCGTTGCAGGTGCTGTTCATCGGGTGGAGTTGGTGAGGTTTGCGTCATAGGCGGCATTCCCTTGTAGAGGCCAGTCTGCTTGTCAGAGGTAGCCGGCTAGGCTAACACGCGCGTTCCAGTTCGGGGCGCGACAGATCGACTCTACATTTGCGGCTCAGCATTTCGCCTGTACCGGCCTCTTCGCGGGTAAACCCGCTCCTACGAGGCAACGCGGTCCCCTGTAGGAGCGGGTTTACCCGCGAAGAGGCCAGCACAGGCAACACAAGGCTCAAGCGCTGGCCAAGACCCGGCGGCGCCTCACCACCAAACTATCCACCCCCCACATCACCACCATCGACACCCCCACCAGCGGGAACATCACCCCCAGCACCAGCATCACTGCCACCGCCGCCTTCCAGCGTGGCAGGTCATGACGCAAAGGCGGTACGCCCAGGCCGCCTTCAGGCCGGCGCTTCCACCACATCACCAGCCCGCTCACCGAACCCAGCAGGATCATCAGGCACACCAGCAGGATGATGATCTGGTTCAGCGCCCCGAACATCTTGCCTTCGTGCAGCATCACGCCCAGCTCGGTGGCGCGGGCAACCGGGCTGTAGTCTTGCCAGCGCACATCGGCCAGAACCTTGCCGGTGTATTGGTCGACATGCAGGGTGGCGTCGTTGCGCGGGTCGTCGGCGAACACGGCAATGGTGAACACCCCGTCGGCAGTGGTGGGCAGGGTAATGCTGTAGCCCGGCTCGACTTGACGCGAAGTGGCAATGTCTTCGACTTGCTGCAAGCTCACCAGGGGCGCCGCGGGCATGTCCGACATCATGTGGTGCCCGGCGTGCTCGGCGTGTGCACCGGACTGCGGCATCGGCGTGTTTTCCATGGCCCAGGGCACGGTCTGGCGGTGCGCGCTGTTCAGCTCACGCGCCTGCTGGTCCGACTTGGGCACGTCGTTCCACATGGCTGCCGGGAAGCGGTTCCACAAATCAGCGTACTGCTTGCCCCACAGGCCGGTCCAGGTCATGCCGCTGAGCAGCATCAACAACACCAAGGCCGAACCCCAGAAGCCGGTTACCGCGTGCAGGTCACGCCACAGCAGCCGGCCGCGTGCCGACAGCCGCGGCCAAAGCACGCCGGCGCCATTGCGCCCGCGCGGCCACCACAGGTACAGGCCTGATACCACCAGCACGATGCCCCAGCCCGCCGCCAGTTCCACCAGCCGGTCGCCGACCGTGCCGACCATCAGTTCGCCATGCAGGGCGCGGGCGATGGCCTGCAGGTTCTGCTTGCCGTCCTGTTCACCGAGGACCTTGCCGCTGTATGGGTCGACGAACACGTTCAGTTCACGCCCGCTGTTTTGCACCACGAACTGCGCACTACGCTCTGCGTTCAGTGGCGGCAGGTACTGGCTGATGTGGCCCTTGGGGTAGGCCTGGCGCACTTCAGCCAGCATCATGTCTGCGCCCTGGCGGTGGTGACCGGCCTCGACCACCATCAGGTCGCGGTACAGCAGCGGGTCGAGCTGGGGCTTGAACAGGTAGATGATCCCGGTGATCGCCAGCAGGATCATGAACGGGGCCACGAACAGCCCCGCATAGAAATGCCAACGCCAGGCCAGGTTATAGAACGAGACGCGTGTTCCTCTCATGGGAACCTCCTTTTTGACCAGCTGAAGGGCGCAACCGAAGCTGCGCCCGTTGTTGTCAGAAGCTGAAGTCGACCTTGGTCCAGAAGGTCCTGCCTGGCTCGTTGACCGGCTGTGGATCTGTAGCCGGGTAGCCAAACCCGGCGTTCCCGGCCAGGTTCAGGTGCTCGGCGTAGGTTTTGTCGAACAGGTTGTCGACCCCTGCGCTGAGCTTGAGGTTGTTGTTCACCTTGTAGGCGCCGTTCAGGGAGAACACGCCGAAGCCGGCGCTCTTGTCGTAGTCCTTGCCAACGACGTTCCCTTGGTTTTCGGCAATGCGGTTTTGCGCCGCCACCAGCCGCCACAGTGCGCCGACGCTCCACACATCGCGGCTGTACGTCAGGCCCATGCGGCTTTCCAGGGGAGGCATTTGAGGTAGCGCTTTGCCATCGCTGCTGTTCTTGCCCCAAGCGTAGGCAAGCGTGGCGTCGGCCTTCCAGTTTTCAGTCAGCTGGTAGGCGGCGCCCAGTTCGCCACCCATGATGCGGGCGTCGATGTTCTGCGCCTGCGAGGTGCTCATGCCCATCATGCCTGTGCGGTAGTCGAACAGGATGTAGTCGCGAATCTGCCCGACATAGCCCGAAGCCCAGGCCTCCAGGCGTTCAGTGCGGTACTGGATGCCGAAGTCGAGCTGGGTGGTTTTCTCTGGCTTGATGCCGTCGAAGGCATTGGCCGAGCCGGGTGGTGCCAGCTTGGGTGAGAACAGCTCCCAGTAGTCGGGGAAGCGCTGGGCATGGCCGAGGCCGATGTAGGTGGTGGCCGGGATGGCTGCCAGGTCGTGCTCGTAACGGATGAAGCCGCTTGGCAGGGTATCGGCGCGGGTGTCGCCTTCGGTGGCGCTGGTTTTGCGGAAATCGCGCGCCGAGGCGCGGTCCAGGCGGGCGCCGGTAATCAAGCGGTCCTCTCCGCTGACGTACCAGGTCAGTTCGCTGAAGGCGCCGTAGTTGTGGAAGTCGGCGTCCTTGGTCCAGGCCTGGCCCCTGTGTGCGTCCACACCCATACCGCCACGCTGGCGATGTTCGTTGGTTTGCGCGTCGATCCCGCTGATCAACTGCACGTCGGCCCAGCGCCAGGTGGCTTTGATGCGTGCGCCCATGGTGCGGCGGTCGACGTTGCTGACCATCGGCATGCCCATCATGCCGCTACCCGACGGCGTGCGCAGGCTGTAGTTGTCCATCACATGGTCGGCGTAGTTGTAGTAGACCTGCGCCTCGACCTTGTCGAGCACCTCGCCGAGGTTGGACTTCTCAAAGCGCAGGCCCAGGCTTTCGCGCTTGAACTGCGAGCCGTCCATGCCGCGCCCGGCGTAGCGGGCTTCGCCATCACCCTTGCCGGCAGTCAGCTCCAGCAAGGTGTCCTGGTCGGGTGTCCAGCCGAGGGCGACATCGCCGTTCCACTTGTCCCAGCGCGACGGCACGGTGTCGTTGTTGCCGTCGTGGTAGTCATCCGAACGTGACTGGTTGCCGACGAAGCGGGCATAGCCCTGACTGTTGCCGGCCGCGGCATCCAGCACCTTGTCGAAGCGGCCGTTGGAGCCGGCCAGCAGGCTTGCGTTGACGCGGCTGCCGAGGGTGCCGAATTTCTCCGGTTCGCGCTCGAAGAGGATGGTGCCTGCCGAGCCGCCGGGGCCCCAGATAACGCTCTGCGGGCCTTTGATCACGGTCAGGCGGTCGTAGGTTTCTGGCGAAATATAGGACGTGGGCGCGTCCATGCGATTGGGGCAGGCCCCAAGCATCATGCCTCCGTTGGTGAGGATGTTCAGACGCGAGCCGAACATGCCGCGCAGTACCGGGTCGCCGTTGGTACCGCCGGCACGGATTGCCGAGAAGCCGGGGATGGTCTTCAGGTAGTCGGCCCCGTCGCTGGCCGGCACTGGCTGGCGCGGGTCTTTCGGGTTGGTGACCACGGTCAGCGGCGAACTCGGGGCCACGGCGGTGATCACCGTCGGGCTCAGTTCGGGAGCATCGTGCACATGGCCTTCATGGCCAGGGTCGGCGGCCAGGGCCATGGGTGCGAGCAGCGAGCCGCACAGGGCGGCGATGGTCCCGCGCAGGGACAAGGCAAAAACAGGGGTGCAGCCGGACATAGTGATTCCAGTCGATCAGTCATGAGTTAGCGCGAAGCCTCCTGGCTTCGTGCGCAAAATGTGGTTTCAGACGTTGATCGAAGAAGGCGGGGCGCGGCTGCGCGCACCTGGGAATACAGCCTGCCGGGCATGGCCCTGGTGCGTTGGCGCAAGCAGGTGGCTGGTGGGGACGATGCTGCCGGCGCTGAGCGGGCTGAGGGCCTGGGGCAGGGCCGGGCAGTTGAACAACAGGCTGCAGTAACCGCACTTTTCCCACATCACATGCAGCTGGCCATCGCCACCGTGGCCGTGATGGGTGTCACCGCCATGCTGATGGGCAGCCGCCATCGGCATGTCCATCGGCATGTTCATGCCCGCGTGGTGGTCCATCGGCATCGACTGGGAAATCAGCGGTCCGATGAAGATCATCCACATGGCGAACAGGCTCAGCCATCCGCCACCGGCGCGCCTGAATTCAGGGCGGGTGGTACGGCTGATGCGGCTGCGCGGCAGACTCATGGCGAGTGCCTGTCAGCAGGTGTCAGTGTGCGTGTTCGTGGGTTTGCGACTGGTCCGCTGGCGCCTGCTTCTGCACGGCCACTTCGACGGTGATATCGCCGGCCTTTTCGAAGTGCAGGGTCAACGGGAAGCGCTTGCCGTCGCTGAGCAGGCTGCGCTCCTTGGGCTGCATCAGCATCACGTGGTACGCGCCGGGGGCAAAGGTCAGGTCCTTGCCGGCAGGCACTACCACGCTGGGCACCTGTTGCATCTTCATGGCGCCGCTGGCGCTCATGGCATGCTCATGCAGTTGCGCGTCATCGCTGATGGGGCTGTCGACGCTGAGCAGGCGGTCATCGGCCTGGCCATTGTTGTGCACCACGAAATATGCGGCGACGTTAGGCGCGTTGGGTGGCAGTTGCAGCGACCACGGGTGGGCAATATGCAGGTCACCCACGCGGTATTCGTGGGCATTGGCAAAGGCGCCAGGCAGCAGCAGGGCGGCCATGACGAGGGCGTGCTTGAGCATGGTGAATCTCCGTTTCCGTTCTGGTTCAGGCAGACAGCGTGATGAACTCAGGCTAGCGGAGAGGCACGAGGGTTTAGCCCAGGCCAGAGCTGGCGCGGCGTAGGCTGGTACTTGGCAGGTGGCGGCAGCAGCCCGCCGAGCAGTGTCGGCGGGTTGTGCAACTGTGGCGGGTAGCCGGGCAGGGCCAGCAGCGGCACGGCACCGGAGCAGCACCAGCAGTTCATCATGCCGGCGCTGTCGTCGCTTTGCGGGCCGAGGTCGATCTTGGCCAGGGCCTGTACGTCGACGTTGCCCTTGTTGGCCATGCTGGAACAGAAAGCCCCCCACAGCAGCTGCTCGGCCAGGCCCTTGGGCGCAGCAGAGGACAGCGGCATGGCCAGCAGGTTGAACAGCACTGCAAGGCAGGCTATCCAGGCAATGTGCCGACGTGGGGGCATGGAGAGATCCGGTCAGGAATCGTGGTGGCTATTGTACGGCGGAGTATAGGTAAAAATGCCGGGGTGCGGTGAAGTGACGCAGGTGGTCTCGTAATGGGGGCTGCTGTGCAGCCCATCGCGACACAAGGCCGCTCCCACAGAATTGCGGCAGCCTCGAATACTGCGCTGTCCTGTGGGGCCTTGTGTCGCGATAGGGGCGCAAAGCGCCCCCGACACTCTCAAACCTTGTTGCGGCCCATCAACCCGCGCACGGTTTCTTGCAGGTCAGCCGGCAACACCACCACCTTGGCATTGCTGCTGCCCGCCAGGTTCTCCATCGCGCCCACATAGCGTTCGCCCAACAGGTACATGGCCGGTACGGTCTCGTTGCCCACTGCTTCTTTCACCAGCGAAATCGCCCGCGCCGAGGCCTCGGCCAGGCTGATCTGTGCCTCGGCATCCAGCCTGGCCGCCTGCAGGCGCGCTTCTGCTTCGAGGATTGCCGCCTGCTTGGCCCCTTCGGCACGGGTGACGTCGGCCTTGCGCTCACGCTCGGCCGCAGCCTGGCGTTCCATGGCCAGTTGCATGTTTTCCGACGGTTTGATGTCTTGAATTTCCACCGAGCGCACGGTCACGCCCCAGTCTTCGGTCTGCTCGGACATTGCATCGCGCAGGCGGGCCTTGATCTGCTCGCGGCTGGACAGCGCCTCGTCGAGGTCCATTGCACCGACGATGGCGCGCAGCGAGGTCATGGTCAGGCTGGTGACGGCGAAGGAGAAGTCCTGCACGCCATACGAGGCTTTCTGCGGGTCGACTACCTTGGCGAAACACAGGGCGTTGGCGACGATTACCGCGTTGTCCTTGGTGATGATTTCCTGCTGCTGCACATCGAGGATGATGTCCTTGGTCGGCAGGCGGTAGGCGACCACGTCCATGTAGGGGATGACAATGTTGAGGCCCGGCTTGAGGGTGCTGTTGTAGCGGCCCAGGCGTTCGACGATCCACTCCTCGCCCTGGGGCACGATGCGCACCCCCTTGAACACGGTGATCAGGACGAACAGGGCGATGGCGCCGACGACGATGAGGCTGGTCATGCTGCAAAATTCCTTTTAATGCGGATTCAGGCCCGGATAACGCGGGCGGTGTTCCCCTCGATGGCGGTCAGGCGTACGCGCTCACCGACGGCGATCTGGCTATCGGCGATACAGGTCCACTCTTCGTTGCCGAGGATCGGCTTCTGGAAGCGTACGCGGCCCTTCTGAAACTCCGACACGGCAGCGGTCAGCAGGCCCACTTCGCCGATCACGCTGTCGGCGGTCCAGCGCACATCCGGCTGCTTGCGCCGGAACACTTTGAACCACAGCACAGTGGTGGCCGACGACAGCAGTACCCACAGCAGGACCTGCATGTCCAGTTGCAGGCTGGGTGCGGCTAGCGAGATAAGCGAGACCAGCACGGCGCCGATGCCGAACCAGAGTATGAAGAACGTTGGCAGGACCAGTTCAAGCAGGATCAGCGCGATGCCGAAGACCAGCCAGATCCACCATTGCATTTCCATATGGGTGAAACCTTCCGGGGGAGGGGCGTTGAGTTTAAGGCAGCAGGGCTGCAACAGGCCACTTGGTTAGTTGGAAGAAAAGTCTGAAATCGTTGTAGGAGCGCCTTTGGGCAGCGAAAAGGCAGCACCTAAAGGGCGAGCGCGGTTGCCAGATCCGCCAGTGAGTCGAATGCCCGGTCCACCTCCGGCAGCGTCGGACGTTTTAGGACAAGCACCGGCACGCCAAGCTCCCGCGCCACTTCCAGCTTCGGCTCGGTCGCCACACTGCCGCTGTTCTTGCTGATCAGCACATCGATGTGGCGGCTCTGGAACAACGCCCGCTCATCCTCGATATGGAACGGCCCACGTGCGCCAATCACTTCACAGCGCTCGTTGCCAGGGCACGCCTCAAGCGCTCGAAGGGTCCAGAACTGCTCCGGCGGAATCTCATCCAGGTGCTGTAGCGGCTCACGGCCCAGCGTGAACAGCGGCCTGCGGAACGGCTTCAGTGCTTCGATCAACCCTGCCCAATCGTCGACTTCTCGCCAGTCGTCCCCTGCTTGCGCCTGCCAGGCCGGACGACGCAAGGCCCAGCACGGGATGCCGGCGTTGTGTGCGGCGCTGGCGGCATTGCGGCTGATTTGCGCGGCATAGGGATGGGTGGCGTCGATCAGCAGGGTGATACCCGCTTCGCGCAGGTAGCGGGTCAGGCCCTCGACACCGCCATAGCCCCCGACCCGCACCTGGCATTGCAGGCCCTGCGGCACGCGGCCTATGCCAGCCAGGCTATAGACATGTCGAGGCCCGAGCCGGCGGGCCATAGCCAGGGCTTCAGTGACCCCCCCCAGCAACAGGATGCGCGCGGTCATTGCACACCCGCCTGGCCGACGATGCCGCCTTGGCGGTCGATGGCGAACACTTCCACTTGCACCTGCGCCGGCACGACGCTACGGGCAAAGGCCAGGGCGTGGGCACACACCGCGTCACCCAAGGCAATGCCGGCCGCATGAGCCAGGGCGAGCGCTTGCTGGCTGGTGTTGGCAGCAATGATGGCGGCCTGTAACGCTTCGTCAGCGCCAATGTCTGCGGCCCAACCGGCCAGTTGCGGCAAGTCGATGCTGGAGTGACGACTGTGCAGGTCCATGTGCCCGGCGGCCAGTTTGCTGATCTTGCCGAAGCCGCCGCACAGGGTCAGGCGCGGCACCGGTACCTTGCGCAGGTGCTTGAGCACCGCGCCGACGAAATCGCCCATTTCGATCAGGGCGATTTCCGGCAGACCGTAGACGCGGCGCATGGTGTCTTCGCTGGCATTGCCGGTGCACGCGGCGATGTGCGTGTAGCCGTTGGTGTGGGCCACGTCGATGCCTTGGTGGATCGACGCAATGTAGGCTGCGCAGGAGAACGGCCGGACGATTCCGCTGGTGCCGAGGATCGACAGCCCGCCGAGGATGCCCAGGCGCGGGTTCATGGTTTTCAGGGCCAGTTGCTCGCCACCTTGCACATTGACCGTGACTTCGAAGCCGCCAAGGTAGCCGCACGCGTCGGCCAGGCGTTGCAGGTGTTCACTGATCATGCGCCGAGGCACCGGGTTGATGGCCGGTTCACCCACCGCCAGCACCAGCCCTGGCCGGGTCACCGTGCCCACGCCGCTGCCGGCGACAAAACCAATGCCAGGTTCCGCCAGCAGGCGCACCTGGGTATAGAGCAGGGCGCCGTGGGTCACGTCCGGGTCGTCACCCGCATCCTTGAGCGTGCCGGCTTCGGCGTACCCGCCGATCAGGCGGCAGAACTCCAGGCGCATCTGCACGACCTTGCCTTTGGGCAGGGTGATGTCCACCGCATCGTCACGCTGCCCGGTGAGCAGCAGCTTGGCCGCTGCCAGGCTGGTAGCGGTGGCGCAGCTGCCGGTGGTAAGGCCGCTGCGCAGAGGCGCGGGTTGTTCGCGGGTTTCTTCACGCATCGGCGGGTTTCAATACTTCCAGGAGGGTGATCGGCAGTGCCTGGCGCCAGGTGTCGAACGCACCCAAGGGCTGGGCATGCGCGACATGGATGCGGGTCAGCTCACCGCCGTGCTGTTCGCGAAAGTGCGCCAGGGCCAGTTCGCTTTGCAGGGTGACGGCATTGGCCACCAGGCGGCCGCCGGGGCGCAGGCTTGCCCAGCACAGGTCCAGTACACCTTCGCGGGTAACGCCACCTCCGATGAAGATCGCATCCGGTTGCTCCAGGCCTTGCAGCGCCGCTGGCGCCTTGCCGCGAACCAGTTGCAGGCCAGGTACACCCAGTGCATCGCGGTTATGCTCGATCAAACCCTGGCGACCTTCGTCGGCCTCGATGGCCAGGGCCCGGCATGCCGGATGGGCGCGCATCCATTCGATGCCGATCGAGCCACAGCCCGCGCCCACATCCCACAACAGTTCGCCAGGCTGCGGTGCCAGGCGCGCCAGAGTGATGGCGCGGACATCACGCTTGGTCAACTGGCCATCGTGCCGGAATGCGGCGTCTGGCAACCCGGCCAGCCGGTGCAGGCGGGGCGCATCGGGCGTAGCCAGGCATTCGATGGCTACCAGGTTGAGCGCCGCGATACCGGTGTGCGGCCAGTCCTGGGCGGTGCCGGCCAGTGCACGTTCGTTCACGCCCCCCAGGTGCTCGAACACCTGCAGGCGGCTTGGGCCGAAGCCTTGCTCGCGCAACTGCGCGGCAATTGCCGCCGGGCTATCGCCATCGTTGCTCAGCACCAGCAGGCGCATGCCGCTGTGCAAGTGGGCATTGAGCGCTGTCAGGGGGCGGGCCACCAGCGACACCACCTGCAGGTCTTGCAGCGGCCAGCCCAGGCGGGCAGCGGCCAGGGCGCAGGAAGAGGGCATCGACAGCACGCGCATTTCTGCAGCAGGCACCTGGCGCGCCAGGCTGGCGCCGACGCCGTAGAACATGGGGTCGCCGCTGGCCAGCACGCACACCGGCTCGCCACGCAGGCTCAACACCGGGGCCAGCGAGAACGGGCTGGGCCAGGCCAGTTGTTCAGCGGTCACGCAACGTGGCAGCAGGGCCAGCTGGCGCGGGCTACCGAAGACCCGCCCAGCGCCAAGCAGGGCGCGCCGGGCCTGTTTGCCCAGGCCGCTGAAGCCGTCTTCGCCGATGCCTACTACCGTCAGCCAGGGTGTCATGTATTTCAATCCGCCATTTTTGGGGCCGCTTCGCGCCGCTTCGCGGGCAAGCCCGTTCCTACAGATACAGTGCAGCATGTGCGGCCTGCAGTGATCCTGTGGGAGCGGGCGAGCCCGCGAAGAAGGCGACGCGGTCCTGAATTTCTACTTGATCGCCGAGGGTGCTCGACCACCGGCTTTTCATGCCGCCGGACAAAGCAGGCATAATACCGCGCCTTCTACACTCAAGCGCACTTTCACAGATTGCCGGACACCCCATTGACCCAGGCCGAAGCCCCCACTGTCATCCCTCGCCCCTCGGCCTGCCCGGGGTTTTGGCGCATCGTCAGTGCCCGTGATGGCGGCATCTGCCGTATCAAGCTGCCGGGTGGCCTGCTGCTGGCCGAGCAGGCCGAAGCCGTGGCGGCGGCGGCCGAGCGCTTTGCTGGCGGCGTGATCGAGGCCACCAACCGTGGCAACCTGCAGATTCGCGGCATTGGCAGCGAGCATCGCGCTTTGGTCGAGGCACTGCTCGCAGCCGGCCTGGGACCACGCGACGCCGCGGGTGACGATGTGCGCAACGTGATGCTCAGCCCGCTGGCCGGGCATGATCCGCTCATGCTGCTGGACGCCAGGCCGCTGGCCGGGCAGATCCTCCACCTGCTGGAAGGTACTCCGCGCTTTCACCAGCTGTCGGCCAAGTTCGCTGTGCAGCTGGATGCAGGCGAGCGCCTGGCGATGCTCGAGCACCCTCATGACCTGTGGCTGTCGCCCCTGCACCTGGACCAGCAGACCTGGCTGGTGTTTGGCCTGGCAGGTTGCCCGGCAGAGGGCCAGGCGCTCGGTGCGGTGCCGCTGGCGCAGGGCCTGATGCTGGTGCGCGCCGTGCTGGATCGCTTCCTCGATCTGGCATCCCCGACGCAGACGCGCATGCGCCAGCTGCTTGAGGTGTACCCGACAGCCGATTTTGTCGCTGGGCTCGGTCTGGACATCCGCCGCGATGCCGCCGTGCTCACATGGCGGCGTAAACAGCACCGCGCCTCGTGGTTGGGCAGGCTGCCCCAGGCGCAGGGTATTGCCCTTGGCGTTGCCCCGCCGCAAGGCCGCCTGACCCCCGCGATGCTGCGTGGCGCCGCACGTATTGCCCGTGAACTGGGCGATGCCAGTATGCGCCTTAGCCCTTGGCAAAGCCTGGTGCTGACCAACCTGCAAGAACAACACCTCGATCAGGCCTTGGCCGAACTGTCTGCGCTGGGGTTGCTGTGCCACGACCATGAACCCCTGGCGCGTATCAGCGCCTGCACCGGTGCCAGCGGCTGCGCCAAGGCCCTTGCCGAGACCAAGGCCGACGCCGTTGTCCTGGCCGCGCTGCTGGGCCCTGGCGTGCCGGCCAGCGTGCACCTGTCCGGCTGCCCCCGTTCCTGTGCTGTGGCCCATGTTGCCCCGGCCACTTTGCTGGCCCGTTCGCCGGGCCGTTACGACCTGTACCTGCGTGATGCGCGCCAGCCGGGTTTCGGTGCCCTGCGCGCCACCGACCTTACCTTGAATGAAGCAGGCGCCATGCTCGACCTGCCGACGGAGCACCTTGATGATTGACTACATCCGCGATGGTCAGGAGATCTATCGCAATTCCTTCCGGATCATCCGTGAGGAAGCCCGACTCGAGCGGATCCCCGCAGACCTTGAAAAGCTCGCCGTGCGCGTGATCCACGCCTGTGGCATGGTCGATGCCATCGATGGCCTGCAGTTCTCCGAAGGTGCCGGCCGGGCCGGGCGCGAGGCGCTGCTCAACGGCGCGCCGATCCTGTGCGATGCGCACATGGTGGCCGAAGGCATCACCCGGGCCCGCCTGCCAGCCGACAACAAAGTCATCTGCACCCTGCGTGACCCGAGCGTGCCGGGCCTGGCCAAAGATGCCGGCAACACCCGCTCCGCCGTAGCCCTGGAACTGTGGCGCCCTTACCTGGAGGGCAGCGTGGTGGTCATCGGCAATGCCCCTACCGCGCTGTTCTACCTGTTGGAAATGCTTGATGCCGGCGCGCCCAAACCGGCGCTCATCCTCGGTTTCCCGGTCGGTTTCGTCGGCGCTGCCGAGTCCAAGGCCATGCTCGCCGCCGACAGCCGTGGCGTGCCGTTCGTGATCATGCAAGGCCGCCTGGGCGGCAGCGCGATGGCCGCTGCGGCGGTCAACGCCCTGGCTACGGAGGTGGAATGATGGCCCCGCGTGGACGGCTGCTTGGCCTGGGTGTGGGCCCTGGCGATCCTGAACTGATTACCCTCAAGGCCCTGCGCCTGTTGCGTGAGGCGCCGGTGGTCGGCTACTTCGTGGCCAAGGGCAAGCGTGGCAATGCCTTCGGCATTATCGAGGCGCACCTGCAGCCCGAGCAGACCTTGCTGCCGCTGGTCTACCCGGTCACCACCGAAGTGCTGCCGGCGCCGCTGTCCTATGAGCAAGTGATCAGCGACTTCTACGACGAAGCCAGCGTACAGGTGGCCGAGCACCTGGATGCCGGCCGCGACGTGGCGGTGATTTGCGAAGGCGACCCGTTCTTCTATGGCTCCTACATGTACTTGCATGACCGCCTGGCGCAGCGCTATGAGGCCGAAGTGATTCCCGGTGTCTGCTCGATGCTCGGTGGCGCTTCGGTGCTGGGGGCGCCGCTGGTGTACCGCAACCAGAGCCTGTCGGTGTTGTCTGGCGTGTTGCCCGCCGAAGAGCTCAAGCGCCGTCTGGCCGACGCCGATGCAGCGGTGATCATGAAACTTGGACGCAACTTCCCCAAGGTGCGCGAAGTGCTGGCCGAACTGGGCCTGGATCGGCGTGCGCTGTATGTGGAGCGGGCGACCATGGCCAACCAGAAGATCGTGCCGCTGGACCAGGTCGACCCGCAGTCGTCGCCCTACTTCTCGCTGATCATCGTGCCGGGGGAAAAATGGCAGGGCTGAACATGCACAAGGCACCGGCCATCGTCATTCTTGGCCGGGGCAGCCTTGCGACGGCGCAGCGTATCCAGGCATGTTATCCACAGGCCACGATCCATGGCCTCGAAGGGCGTGTCGAGGGTGCGGACCAGTCGTACGCGTCGTTTGGCGATACCCTGCGTGGGTTGTACCAGCAAGACACGCCGATCATCGCGTTGTGTGCCGCGGGCATTGTCATCCGCAGCCTGGCCAGTCTGCTCAGCGAGAAGGGCAGCGAGCCGCCAGTACTGGCCGTGGCCGAGGATGGTAGCGCGGTAGTGCCGTTGCTCGGAGGCCTCGGTGGGGTGAACGTGATGGCGCGCGAAATCGCTGACGCACTGGGCGTTTCCGCGGCCATCACCACCAGTGGCGAGCTGCGCTTCGGTACTTGCCTGCTGAACCCGCCGCAGGGCTATGCATTGGCCGACATCGAGCAAGGCAAGCGCTTTGTATCCGACTTGCTGGCGGGTGAGTCTGTGCGCATCGAAGGTAACGCCCCGTGGCTGCAGCTGGCGCAGTTGCCCGCCAGCGAAGCGGCGCAGCGCACCATCCATGTGGGGCATCAGGCGCGCCCGGCCAACCGCGACGAGCTGCTGATCTACCCGCGCCTGGTGGTGGTGGGCGTTGCAGGTGGCAATCTGCACAGTATTCGCGCAGCACTGCAGCAGGCCGGCATCGCCGAGCCCTCGGTAGCCTGCGTGCTGGCAGACGAGCGAACCATGGCCGACAGCGCGTTGCACGAAGCTGCGCAGGCTCTGGGTGTCCCCTTGCGCTTCGCCACCAGCGCAGGCGATGTGGCCAGCATGGTCGCTGCGGCGGTGCCCGATGCCGAGTTGATAGCGATTGAAGAAGTCGTGGTCGCGGTGGCGCCTGCCCCGGTCAACGTAGCGCAGGTCGGCCGCCGTCGCGGTCGCCTGGCGGTCATCGGCCTTGGCCCAGGTGCGGCGGAACTGATGGTGCCGGCAGTCAAGGCCGAACTTGCGCAGGCCGAAGATGTGCTCGGTTACGAAACTTACGTGCGCATGGCTGGCCCGTTCCGCAGCGACCAGGTGCTGCACTGCACCGACAACCGCGAAGAGATGCAGCGCGCCCGACATGCTTTCGAACTGGCAGCCCAAGGCCGTTCGGTGGTGGTGGTGTCGTCGGGTGACCCGGGCGTTTTCGCCATGGCTGCTGCGGTGCTCGAAGCGCTGCACGAATCCAGTGACCCCGCCTGGCATCGCGTCGACCTGCAGATCCTGCCGGGGGTTTCTGCCTCGCTGGCAACCGCCGCCCAGGCGGGAGCACCGCTGGGGCATGACTTCTGCGTCATGTCGCTGTCGGACAACCTCAAGCCCTGGTCGATCATTGAAAAACGCCTGGACCTGGCTGCCCAGGCCGACCTGGTGCTGGCCTTCTACAACCCGATCTCCAAGGCCAGGCCGCACCAGCTCGGTGTGGCCCTGGAGGTTGTGCGCCGACACCGTGACGGGAACACGCCTGTAGTCCTTGGCCGTGACATCGGTAGGCCGGGGCAGACGCTGAAGGTCGTCACCTTGGCCGAGCTGCTGCCAGAAATGGTCGACATGCGCACCATGGTACTGGTTGGATCTTCCACTACCTGCACGTTCGACCGCGCAGCTGGCGGGCTCTGGGTGTATACCCCGCGCTGGTATGGCGCAAAGCCGTAAGCGGCGGAAGCCCGGGCAGGTGAGGAACTGCTTCGTGGCAGATTGATGCAAAGGGCACAGGTAGGTTTGCGGCTGGAGCCATTTGGCTTCAACCGTACCCTTCCTGGAGACCTTTCCCATGACGACCGATAAAGAGAAGCTGCAGCTTCAGGTTCTGCCGGACAAGAATCTGTTCGTGTTCCCCGACCAAATGGGTGAGCAAAACCGCGATGCTGCAAAAGCTTGTCATGCCCTGGCAACGCAAGGTGCCAACAGGCAGCATGATCCTGTCCGTGAGACGCAGCTCTGGTTCAAGCACTACATCTACCTGATGTCCAAGATGGGCTGGGCGTCAACCAATGTCGACGTACAGCAGCTCACTGAACGCAATATGCACCTTGAGATCAGCAACCTGCTGGGCAAGGGCTTGCAGGCGGCATATGGCGTTTTCACTGGCGATGTGGCAACCGCCCTGGACAATCTCGGCAAAACAGTTGTTTCAGCCTTGGCCGCCAGCACCAAAAACGTCGAGTTGCTCGACCGCAAGTCGGTGGAAGATGACCGAACCGAGCTGAGCCTGGTCAAGTGCGAGCAAACCGGCGAAGGGCAGGTGGCGATGCTTGTCAGTGCAATCCAGACCGACGCCAAGCCTGACAAGGCTGCCAACTATCTTCTGGCCAAGTGGGAAAGCAGCGGCACCTCCAATTTTGCCTGTGGTGCAGTGTTGAATTTCGATAGCCGCCGATACGACAAAATTCGCGCCATTGTAGAAACCAAACTTGACGACAATGCCCTGCAGGTTCTGCTGGCACTGGAACTCTGACTATGAAGTTGGCCTGTCGACACGGCGTCGACGGGCCTGGAGGGCATACTGATGCACGCCAATTACACTTTGTGGTTGAACGGCAATAGCCTGGTATTGATCGACAACTCCGTCAGTGCTTCACGAGCAGAAGCGTTGTTGGATGTTCAGCTGGCAGCCTACCTGACTGCTAACAAGGGTCACGCCATTCAGGACGCTGTGTGGCACAAGGAATATCTGCGAATTCAGGGTAACTTCGGCTGCACTGTCGCGACCTTGCATTCCGGCGCCGCGCCTGCTGTATCCGCAGTGGCCTGTGAACCGTGGAAGATGCTGCGGATCAATCTCTTGGCAGCTCTGCCAAGCGCCCTTCAGGGGCCGGTAGGCAAATGCCTCGACGCTTACGCCGCCCAGCCAGACGGCGCTATTGAACAGTTGTTATGGGTGGAGTGTGTTCGGCCCCCGGATGATAAAGGCGTGAGCCATGTACGTATGGAGTTGCGCCTGATACTGGCTGATTCAGGCGTTATCAGTACCGAGTTGGGCTTTAGCACAGCAGAGCATGTGGCGATGGATTGGCTGTGGCAGCCGCTGGAACTTGCAAGTGCCCATCCCGCTCAGCAGTTCGACGCCAATTATTTCACCCATGGAAAAGTGATCAGTTCGATAAGTGCAGGCTTGCATGACTCAATCAAGGTCAAGCAATTGCAGTATCGCAGCCAGGTCAAACTTGCGACAACATCAGGAGTCGACAATGAGTGAGTTCAATCAAGATGCCGCCAGTGGCAAACTCGTCCACAGCAGCCTGCTGTCATTCTTGCCAGGTGTTAGCCGCGAAGCCCGTGACGACATCCTGTTGGCCAATGCGTTTGCCCAGCAAGTAGCCTGGGGGGACTTTAATGAAGGCCTGGAGCCGGACTGGTTCAGGAACTACTGGCGTAACCTTGCGTTTCTGGGCTTTGATGGCAAGCTCGCGCCCACGGCGACTCGACCGGGGCCGGACAGGGCCAGCCTTGCCGAGCAGGCGCTTGCCCAGGTTCGTCAGAAAGGCTCCGCCGGTCATCATCAATCTGCCCAGTCGTCGCTTCAGGCACTGCGCAATGACAGCCAGGCATTGACCGCGTTTGAATCCAGGGCAGTCTCCAAAGCGGTCGGACGCTTTCAGTTGCTGCCTTGCTCCCAGCAGTCGAGCGGCTTCATCGACATGGTGTTGGTTCACATGGAAATGTCGATGAAAAAGACTTCCAAGGGCTTCTTGTTCATGCAGTTGAACAGTGAAGTCAAAATCCTGGACATGCGTGTCGAAGTGATCCACTTCAACTTGCAGGGGTTTCGCGAAGACTACCGCAAGCGGGCCCAGGCCAGCGTCGACAAGCAAAATGGCAAGGCTATCCTTGAGCTGCAGTTGTAGGCCTCCGGCCTACCGGTCTGGACAGCTTTGGCTCTGTACCCTAGGGCAGCAGGTAGCCGCGAATCCCGGTAAAGATGATCTGTGCTGCCAGGGCGCAGACGAAGAGCCCCATCAGGCGGCTGACAATTTGCAAACCCTGGTCACCGAGCAGGCGCTCGATACCGTGCGATAGATACAGCACCAGGCCTACGGTAAAGCTGGCCAGGGCAATGCTGACGATGGCCAGCAGTTTTTCATCCCAGTGCGGTTGGCTCACCCCCATTACCAACAGGGCACCGATGGTGCCTGGGCCAACCGTCAGCGGAATGGTCAGCGGTACGATGGTCACATCCTGCTGTACGTTGTCGGCCTGTACCGCCGGCTTGCCCTGGGCCATGCCCAGGGCCGAAATGAACAGCACGCTGCCGGCACCGATGCGGAAGGCATCGGCGGTGATGCCGAAAATACCGAAGATCGCCCGCCCGAACAGGTACAGCATCACGCTGGCGACCAAGGCTGCGAACGCGACCTTCCAGGCCAGTTGCTTGCGCTCCTTGCTGGAGTGGCCACGGGTCAGGCTGATGAAACACGACAGCACGAAGAACGGGCTGTAGAGCACGAGCATTTTCAGGTAGACGCTGAACAACTCATGGAGCATGAGCACTGTTCCTTGGGGGTTATGCCGGGGCGGCCTTGTTTCGCGAGGCCGCTCCTGCAAGAGCATTGGCTATCGGTCAGGACGTATGTGCCGGGTCCACCTTGACTTCCCGGTGATTGGCCCAGTATTGAATCAGCTCGCGTAACTGCGACAACTCCACCGGCTTGGCCATGTGTCCGTCCATGCCCGCCAGCCGCGCGCGTTCCTTGTGTTCGGCCAGTATGTGCGCAGTCAGTGCCACCACCGGCGTGCGCTGGCGCTGGTTTTCAGCCTCCCAGGCCCGTAACTGCTGGGTGGCCGAAAAACCGTCCAATATCGGCATCTCGCAGTCCATCAACACCAAGTCATAATGCTGCGTTTTCATTGCCTGCAAGGCCTCTTCGCCATTGCAGGCGGTATCGGGCTTGAGGTTGAGCTTGCCGAGCATACTGCGGATCACCTTGGTCGAGATGCTGTTGTCTTCGGCGACCAGCACGCGGAAGTCGCCTGGCAGGTCCAGCGCCTGCGGGACGCCAGGCAGGCTGGCAGGCATCGCTTGTTCGCGGCCGCGCTGGGCCAGTTCCTCGGCCAGGGTGGTCTTCAACGTATACCCGGCCACCGGCTTGGCCAGTATTCGCTTGACCCCGGCGTTGCGCGCGATGACTTTGCTCGGCGCATTGCTGATGCCGGTGAGCATCACCACCAGGATGTCGTGGTTCAGGCTCGGGTCTTCCTTGATCTTGGCGGCCAGTTGCATGCCGGTCATGCCGGGCATGTTCTGGTCCAGCAGCACCGCGTCGAAGTAGTCGCGCAGGTGCGCCTTGGTGCGCAAAAGGGCCAGGGCCTCCTTGCCTGACGGCACCGCGCTGACGTTCATGCCCCAGGCGCTGCACTGCTGTACAAGCACCTTGCGGCACGTGTCGTTGTCGTCCACCACCAGCACGCGGGCATCGCGCAGTGGGCTGTCGAGGTCCGCCGGTGGCTGTTCCAGGCGCGAAGGGTCCAGCGGTAAGGTCAGCCACAGGGTATTGCCCATGCCGGTGCTGCTCTTGATGCCGAACTCGCCCTGCATCAGACCGATCAGCTGTTTGGCGATGACCAGCCCCAGGTGGCCGCCCAGCTTGTTGCTGGAAAGGAAGTGGTGGCTGTGCAGCTCGGCCTGCAACAAGGCTTCACGGTCGGCGGCGGGCAACGGCTCGCCGCTGTCCTGCACGGCGATACGCAGGCGTGGCACCTCGCCGCGTTGATCCAGCGCCACCACCAGCAGGATCTCGCCCTGGTCGGTGTTTTTCAGGGCGTTTTCCAGCAGGCTCGACAAGGCCTGGCGCAGGCGCGTCGGGTCTCCGCTGATAACCCGCGGTACTTGTGGCTGGGTGAAGCTGATCAACTCGATGTTCTGTTGCTCGGCCTTGGCGCGGAAGATGTTCAGGCAATCCTCGATCAGCGCGTTGAGGTCGAACTGCACATCATCCAGCTCGATCTGCCGGGATTCCAGCTTGGAAATGTCCAGAATTTCGTTGATCAGCGTCAGCAGCTCGTTGCCGGCGCTGTGGATGGTCTGCACATAATCACGCTGCTTCACCGACAGCGGTGTGCCCAGCAGCAATTCAGTCATGCCTAGCACGCCGTTCATTGGGGTGCGGATTTCGTGGCTGATCTTGGCCAGGAACTCGGCTTTGGCGTTGATTTCCGCATCGCTGGCGGCCAGCGCACGGCTGGCGCTGAAACGCTCCTCGCTTATACGCCGCAGCCGTTCACTGACTGCCAGGTTGAGCAGCAGGCCACTGACCACGGTCAGGCCCAGCAGGATAGACAGCAGCCAGGGTGTCGAGGTGCGTGTCAGCCCCAGCAGGGCGGGCAGCAGTACCAGGCCTCCGAGGTTGAACACCACCATGGCCAGGCTGAACAGGCGTCCGGGTGCATAGCCCTTGTACCAGTGGTAGCTGCTGACCAGCAGCATGCTCACGCTGCCCAGCGCCATCAGGGCGTAGGTCATCAGGTTCAGAGGCAGGGTATCGACGAACAGCAGCACCAGGCCACTGAGCCCGACGATCAGCATCTCACCCTGCAGCAAGCGATTAAGCCGTGGCGAATTGCATGGCGAAAAGAAATGTTGAGTGAAATACAGCCCTGACAGGCCGGCCAGGACCAGTGTCAGGTAGGCGGCAGGTGTTTGTGCACTGTGCCACACATGCCACCAGGGGCCGCTGAGGTTCAGCAGGATCAGGCCGCTGAGCAGCATCAGGGCGTGGTACAGCGCCAGGATCAGGGAGGTGCTGGAGCGGGTGTAGAGGAAGCGGATCAGGTTGTGCATGATCAGCATGATCAGGCCGCCGAACAGCATGCCGAACAGCAGCGGCTGGCGTTGGTCCGAGGCGGCCTCTGCCGCAGGCTCAAGGCTGATGGCCGGCCGCAGCTGGTGCTCTGAGACCAGGCGCAGGTAGATGTCCAGCGGTTGCCTGCTGTTGGGCAGGGGCAATACATGGTCGCTACCGCGCAGGGTCGGGCTGGCATTGCCGGCCTGGCGCCCGTGGTGCAGCTGACGCAGAAGTTGCTCGCCTTCGAGGGCGTAGAGGTCCAGGCCAGAAAGGTCCGGGGCAAATACCCGCAGCAGTTGCTCCTGGTCACCTGGTGCCAGACGATAGTGCAACCACAAGGCCTGCCCAGCCGGGGCAGCATCAAGGTCGGCGAGAGGCAGTGGGCTGAACTGGTTGCGATAGCGCTCGGAGCGCACATCGCTCAGTTGCAGGTTGGCCTGTTCGTCGAGCAGAACGGTCCAGCCACCGTCATGTTCGGCCGCAGCCGGAAACATGCAGAGCAGGGTCAGCAAGCTGACGATCAGAGCTGAGGCAATCCGAAGCCGACGCACTACGAAATCCCTTCTTGGCCGATGTGCCGGGTACTCACTATGCGCGGCGCGCCAAGTCGAAGGCAAGGCCCATGCAGGGCCCTGTCGACGAGCCGGATGCCGCAAGCTGAATCAGCTACGGCAAACCGGTAGTACTTACTGCTGGTGCTCACCGCGCTCGCGGGCGATGGCCCGATAGCCAATGTCGGAACGGTAGAAGCTGCCGTTCCAGCTGACTTCCTTGGCCAGGCGATAAGCCTGCTGCTGCGCGTCGGCAACGGTGCTGCCCATGGCGGTGGCACACAGCACACGCCCGCCGTTGGTGGTTACCTTGCCATCCTTGAGCGCAGTACCGGCATGGAATACCTTGCCTTCGATCTTGGCGGCAGCATCCAGGCCGTTGATCACGTCGCCCTTGGCGTAGTCGCCCGGGTAACCGCCCGCTGCCAGGACCACGCCCAGGCTCGGGCGCGGGTCCCACTGTGCTTCGACCTTGTCCAGGGCCTTGGCGAATGCAGCTTCCACCAGCAGTACCAGGCTCGACTCCAGGCGCAGCATGACCGGCTGGGTTTCCGGGTCGCCGAAGCGGCAGTTGAACTCGATGACCTTGGGGTTGCCCGCCTTGTCGATCATCAGGCCTGCGTAGAGGAAGCCGGTGTAGACGTTACCTTCTTCGGCCATGCCGCGCACGGTTGGCCAGATCACCTGGTCCATCACGCGCTGGTGCACGTCGGCGGTGACGACCGGGGCAGGGGAGTAGGCGCCCATGCCGCCCGTGTTCGGGCCGGTGTCCTGGTCGCCGACGCGCTTGTGGTCCTGGCTGGTGGCCATGGGCAGCACATTATGGCCGTCGACCATGACGATGAAGCTGGCTTCCTCGCCGTCGAGAAACTCTTCGATCACGACGCGCGAACCGGCTTCACCGAAGGCGTTGCCAGCCAGCATGTCACGCACGGCTGCTTCGGCTTCTTCCAGCGTCATCGCGACGATCACGCCTTTGCCTGCCGCCAGGCCGTCCGCCTTGATCACGATTGGCGCGCCTTTTTCCTGCAGGTAGGCCAGCGCTGGCTCGATCTCGGTGAAATTCTGGTAGTCGGCGGTCGGGATCTTGTGACGCGCCAGGAAGTCCTTGGTGAAGGCCTTGGAGCCTTCCAGCTGGGCCGCGCCCTTGGTTGGGCCGAAGCAGTCGAGGCCGCGGCTGCGGAACAGGTCGACCACGCCGATAACCAGCGGTGCTTCCGGGCCGACGATGGTCAGGTCGACGTTTTTCTCGGCGAAGTCGGCCAATTGTTCCAGGGCGCACACGTCGATGGCGACGTTCTCGCACTTGGCTTCAATGGCGGTACCGGCGTTGCCCGGTGCAACGAAGACTTTCTCGACGCGTGGGTCCTGGGCGACTTTCCAGGCCAGGGCGTGCTCACGGCCGCCGCTGCCGATGATCAAAACTTTCATGTCAAAACCTCGATTCAAGTGATCCCGTGGCTTGCGCCGAACACTGTGGGAGCGGGCTTGCCCGCGAATGCGGCGGTGAATCCACCA